>SLAN01000108.1 GCA_007126865.1 Spirochaetales bacterium
CTTGCTGTCCGTACATGGAACAACAGCTGCCAGTCGCACATCCGCTCCACAGTTTCGGGCGCCGGTCCCTCTCGGGCATAGGCGCAGTATCGACCATCGCATCGTAAACCACAAATACGTAGTTACAGGCACATGCGGTCGAGTGCTCCCCCGCATTCTGGCGTAGCGATCGTCCGTCGGCACTCCGGGTTGACCCGCGGCTGTGGACAACCGGCCCCAACCTGTCGATGCGCACTGTCGGGGAGCGCTTCTCCGCAGACCCGCGCTTGCTCCGCTACCCGCTTGGAGCATCGGCAGGCCAACCCGACCTCACCGAGTTGCTCCTGCTAGAGGCTGGCTACCGCAGTGCTCCTCGAGAGCGCGGAGGATGGCAGACATGCCGGCCGAGTTGACGTACACGACCGCACTCTGTGTCGCCGCTTCGATGAACTCGGTCGCCGCATGCTTCGCCGCAGCGGTCACGAGCACGACCAGATCGGCACCCTGGGCTTGCCCTTCCAGTTGTGCCGAGCCAGCGTGTGCGTCGGAGAGTTCGACCTCCGCCCCGACCGAGTGCAGCCGGCTCGCGGCCTGCCGGGCTGCGCGCTGACGAAGGGAGTACAGCAGTATCCGCCGGGACTGGAGGCAAAGCAGTGGATCGGGATCATCGGCGCTCTCGATGGCACTGAGGATGTCTGGCGGAAGGTCCAATTCGACCTGGCGCAGCACCGCCTGCATCTCGAGCCACCGAGACCGCGGCACCGCGGTGGTGAACACCCGGGCCATATCCAGGAAGCGGTACCACGCGTCGACCAAAGACCCGCGGGACACGATCGCCAACTCTCCGGTGAGTTCCACCATTAGGTCGATCGCCCAGCTCAGCGTTCCGACCGACAGCTGTGTGCGGATGAGTTCGATGACCGTCTCGAGTACCTCGTCAATCTCTGCGGCCGGGAGGCCGGCATCAAGTGAGGCCGAGAGGAGTTCGCGTCCACCGATCCGCACGTCGGCATCGGACCGATCCGACAGAGCAAGCATCATCAACGCCTTGCGCGCGAAAGCGCCCCGGGACGCCACCTCCAGCAGCGGTTCGTGCGCGGCACGTAGCCGTCCGAGCATCCTCGCGAGGGGGAGCGGGTCAACTAGTTCGAGGAGTTCAAGGAGCCGACTAGCGGACAGCGGTGTCCAGTCGCCGGCGCGGAGCATCTCCGCATCGCTCGTTGGCTGCCCATCCGCAGTGGCGTGGAACCAGGCCTCCCAGCCGTCTACGTCACGGTGGGTGTCCTCCGCATACGACAGGAGGTCTTCAACTGCTCCGCTGATCAGGCGAGTCGGCCACTCGACGGACGTGATCGGTCCGAGGTCTCGCTGCAGGATCGCGATGGCTTCACGCGCAGCAGCCTCGTCGTCAAGCTCGTGTGCTGACATGACCAGGAGTTCGTGGGCGGCAGGTGGCAGTCGCTCGAGGTCCTTGGCGATATCGATCAGCGCCTGATGCGCCCTGGCGTTGTGGAGGCGGCTGAGTTCGATCACGAGTTCGGCATCGGGGGTGTCCGTCGAGATCGGCGTCGACATGTCCGCGACTGGCGCCGTGATTGGGGTCAGCGGTGCAGGCTGATCCGTCGGCTTCGGTTCAGCGCTCGCTTCCCCGCCGTCCGCTAGGAGCAACGCCTGAAGGTGCGGCTCGGCCGGCAGAACCTTCCGTAGGAGCATCGAGAGCGCAGGCTCATCGCCCACCGTCACCGCTCGTGCCACGGCAACAGCGCGCTCACCCATGGACGGACCCTGGCGCAGAACATGACGGAGTACGGCCGGGAGCTCGTGCCGCTGTTGCCGCAACGCGAGAGCGTTCTGCTCCTCGTCCAAGTGCCGCAGGTGGACCTCATAGGTTGAACGCGCGATGTGGAGCACGATCCCGGGCGGCACCAGCAAGCCATCGAGCTGTGTAAGAAGATCGCCCTCCACGACCTCCCGATGCTGTCCTAAGAGGGCCTGCACACGGATCCGTGCGAAGGTCGTGTTCGGGGCATCGAGGAGCCGGCGACGCTCGAGTTCCTCGAGGAGGTCGAAGGCTCGCCGGGACTCACCGCTGGTCGCGGCTAGGTCCAACTCGTCGAGCAGCACCGGCAGCGATGCCGCAGTCCGGTGGCCGCGGCTGGGTCGACTGTCCATCAAACGCGCGAGCGCCTGCAAGCGATCCTTGACCTTCTGCCGCGACTCCTTCGCAGCTGGCGTGGCATCTGCCCTCGGCCACACCTCGACGCGCACGAGTCGACCCGGAAGCGCGCGCTCCATGCGGCGATCGAAGGCATCCTCTTGGTCTAGCGCTCCCTGGCGGACGACGACATCGGAGCAAGACGGGCCGATCCAGTACCGCAGCAGCAGTTGCAACTCTCGACGCTGGACCTCATCGCTGGTCAGCCCGTACCACAGCAGTCGCGGACCGTCACGACGGGGAAGGAACGTTGGGCTCCGCCCTTCCTGCCACCTGGCGATCCACGGCTGCAGTTCCTCGACTGCAGCTGGAGGCAACCCCTCTGGGGTGATGTCGTTGCCAGCGCCGAAGAACGTCTCGAGCGAGCTCATAGCGCACCATCCCCGAAACGCCGGTTTAGCTCATGTCGCTGGGTCGCGATGTCTGCGGGATCAGTCACGACCCTGACCCCTTCCTCGTTCCGAAGAGCGCCTCGGTGGGTGAGGTTCATGGAGCCCTCCACCAGGAGCCGCTCACCAACCAGCACCTTGTCGTGCAGGTCGCGCCGCATGCTCACGGAAAGCGATCCTGCGCTGGAACGCCGGGCCAACTGCTGGAGCTGTCCCACGACAGCCCGGTTGTGTTCGTCCTCGCGGACGACCACTCGGACGTCGCCTCCTTTGCCCACCAGTTCGGTGAGGACCTCCACGAGCCCGATCCTCCTCGCTGGCAGCCCGGGTGCGATCGAGGACAGCTCACCACCCCGGTTGTCTACGACGGCGACATCGCTCAGCCAGGCGGACACGATCCACAGCGGTCTGGACGGTGCGAGTAGCTCCATGAGGAACAGCAGATGATGGATCTGCTCGAGATCTGCCATACGCCCCTGGCCGGAGGTCATGATGCGCCGGCTGGAGGCCGGGGCACGTCCTGGGCTGTCATGCCGCCCTCTGCCCCACCTCCCTAGCAACGGCAAGCTCAGCGCGGCGCGGAGCACGCCGCCGCCGATGACGGCGACCTCTGTCACCCGAGGGCTGAGGCGCAGGTTGTCGAGTTCGATGGCCTCACTGGCAGTTCGTGCCAGGATCGCGAGCAGGTCATCACGACGCCCCGCCTCGGCGCGTAAACGCACCACACCCTCTGAACGCAGTTGGCGGTCGACCTGAGCCCAGGTCTGCTCCGGAGCTTCGACTGACAGCGGTGGTGCTGCTGAGGCGGAAAGGAGCGTCTCTAGGATGCCGGGGGCAGGGTCGGGCTCGGACGCGAAGGGGTTGTAAGACCCGTACTGGCGGTCCCGGATCAGGGCGCCCCGGGGCCACAGTACGGTCTCCAGCCGCGCCAGGAGGTCCTGGTCGACAGCCCCGTCGGACGCCGCATCGATGAACGCCCAGGTCCGGACCGGAACCTCCACGCCGAGCCGACGTTCAGCGGCCAGCCAGCGTGAGAGTGAGTCCGAGACGGCCTGATCGGAGGCGCTGCTGGAGCCAGGACGCAGGAGTCGGTTCACGACGGCGCCCACGACGTCGGGGGTGACGGTGATGCCCTGCACCTCGAGGGC
>SLAN01000161.1 GCA_007126865.1 Spirochaetales bacterium
CCGGGGGGCCGGGCATCGACAGCGATCGGGTACGACGCACGCTCGGCGCGGTTGTCGAGGCGGGCGCGGGGGAGGACATCATCTATGATCCCACTATTACCCGCGGGCTCGACTACTATACCGGCATCGTGTTCGAAACCTTCCTGCCCGAGCTGCCCGATATCGGCAGCGTCTGTTCGGGCGGACGCTACAACGACCTCGCTTCGCTGTACACGAAGCAGGAACTGCCGGGAGTCGGCGGGTCGGTCGGACTCGACCGGTTGCTCGCCGCACTCGAACAGCTCGAACGGACACCGGAGGCAGGGCCCGCGGCCGACGTTCTCGTATTCTGCCTCGACGATTCCCTTGCCGGCTGGTATCACTCGCTCGCCCGGGCGTTCCGTAACGGCGGGCTCACCTGCGAAGTCTATCCGGAAACAAAAAAACTTGCACAGCAGTTCGGCTATGCCGAGAAGAAGGGCATCCCGCTCGCGGTGATCTCCGGGCCCGACGAGCACGCGGAAGGTCGGATCAACTGCAAGGATCTTCGCAGCCGGGAGAGTTTCGATGCTGCCGGCGTCGATGACGCAGTGCGGATGCTTCGGTCGCGACTCGGAGCCGAGTAGCCTTGGATCCCCGTTCGCTTCCCGTATACGAGCAGCGCGAGCGCATTCTCTCCGCGCTGGCCGACAACCAGGTTATCGTGGTCGAGAGTCCGACCGGCAGCGGAAAGACCACGCAGATTCCGCTGATCCTCCACGAGGCCGGTTACACCGAGCGCGGGGTGGTCGGAGTTACCCAGCCGCGACGAATTGCCGCGGTCTCGGTGTGCGACTTCATTGCATGGCAGACCGAAACGACGCCACCGGAGCTCGTCGGCTATAAGATGCGCTTCGACGATCAGACCGCGCCGTCGACCCGCCTGAAGATCATGACCGACGGCATTCTCCTGCAGGAGCTCAAGCACGACTACGATCTGTCCGCTTACAACGTCATGATCGTCGACGAGGCGCACGAGCGAAGCCTGAACATCGACTTCATACTCGGTCTGCTCAAACGCGTGCTCGAGAACCGCCCCGATTTCCGGGTAATCGTGAGCTCGGCGACCATCAAGGCGGAAGTTTTCAGCGATTATTTCGGAGGCTGCCCGATCGTGCGTATCGACAGCCCGATGTATCCGGTAGAGGTCGTGTACGAGCCGCCGGCCTCCGAGACGAGCCAGGAGGAGCTCATCTACCTCATTTGCGATGTTGTTGAGCGCACCGTCGAAAACGGAACCGAGGGAGACATTCTGATATTCCTCAGCGGCGAAGCGGCGATTCGCGACTGCATCGCGGCGCTCGGAAAGACTCGCGTTCACCGTAAGCTCTACATTCTTCCGCTCTACGGCCGCCTGTCGCGAGAGGAGCAGGAGCGCGTCTTTCCGCCGGCGCCGCCGGGGAAAATCAAGGTCGTCGTCTCCACGAATATAGCCGAGACGAGCGTGACGATCGACGGGATCACGACCGTGATCGATTCCGGGCTCGCCAAGCTCAATCACTACAGCCCGCGCACGTATACATCGAGTCTGATAGAGGGGCCGATTTCCAGGGCGAGCGCCGAACAGCGCAAGGGGCGCGCCGGACGGACCCGCCCGGGCACCTGCTACAGACTCTATACACAGGAAAGCTTCGAGCGGCGCTCGCCGTTTACGACCGAGGAAATATACCGGACCGACCTTTCGGAGGTCGTCCTGCGAATGGCGGAGCTCGGTATACGGGAGTTCGAGAGCTTCGATTTCATCTCGCCCCCGTCGGCACGCGGAATCGAGGGTGCGATCGAGACGCTCGATCTCCTTTCGGCGCTCACCGAGGATCGCGCGCTCTCCGAGACCGGCGAGCGGATGGCTCGCTTCCCGCTCTCGCCGCGACACAGCCGCATGATCGTCGAAGCGATGGAACACTATCCGGAGGTGGTTGAGGAGACGGTTATCGCGGCCGCCTTTCTCACCTCGCAGACACCGTTCCTCCTGCCGGAGGGGGAGGAAGCGGAGGCACGTCGAGCTCATCATACGTTCAGAGACGCGCTCGGCGACTTCGTGAGCTATATCAATCTCCTGGGGGCGTATGTGGATGCACGGGGGAAGGAACGCTTCTGTAAGCGGCACTACCTCGAACCGCGGGCGATGGCGGAGATCCGCAACGTAGCCGAACAACTCGCCGAGATCGTCTCCGAGTTCGGGGTACCGGTGACCTCCGGGGGTGCACGCTCGGACTACCTCTGTGCGGTGGCAACCGGGCTTATGCAGTTTGTCTGCGTTCGCTCCGGTCGAACGCAGTACCGCAGCATGACCGCAGACCGCATTCAGATTCATCCCGGCAGTGTCATGTTCCGCGAGACTCCTCAATATATCGTCGCGGGCGAGATCGTTCGGACGTCCCGAATGTTCGCCCGCAGTGTCTCGCCGATCGAACGCTCGTGGCTCAAACGCATCTCCCCCATGCTCGCCGAAGAACTGCAGAAAGCTGAGCCGGGCCGCAGGGACCGGAAGGAGCGCAAGGATTCGCGCCGCGATACCACCTGGCAGGTGACCGTCGACGGAAAGCGTTTCACCCTGAAGCCGCACAAAGGCAAGAAGAAAACGGTCGTCTGTCCGTGGGAAGATGTCGTGGAGATCGCCGGTAATCGAATGGTGTCGCTCCCCGACTCGCAGGCGAACATGCGGGCGACGGTCCTGTTCCGGGGCCAGGAACTGCTCGCCGGCGAGCGGTTCGGAACCGTCCTGAACCTCGCCCCTTACATCCGGCTGCCCGACGATATCATCGATAACTGGCCGCGCAAGCGCACCTTTCAGAGCGACCTTCACGCCGACGAGATCGTCCGCGAGCTGCCGTGCATCCTCAAGTTCGCCAAACTGAAGAAATCCGGCCGATCGCTCGGCGTGATCGCCCTGAAGACCGGCGAACCGGGTGTGTACTACTTCAAGCCGATGCGCCGCTATTCGCAGGCGGTCGAGGAATCGCTGGCCAGTCTCGAGTATCTGATCGATGAGATCGAGGACAGGTCCGGTACGGCGAGCGAGGCGTACCGTTTTCTAACCCGGGTGTACGAGGCCCTGTAGGACAGTCACTTCGTCGACCGGTTCGACAACCGTCTCTCCGACCCCGCACGGAATGACAAATCGAATCGCCCCCTCGGCGCGCTTCTTGTCGTGTCGCATCGCTTCGAGGAGCGCGTGCGGATCGGCAACCGCGGGCTCGATCCGGTATCCGTAACGGGTGAGCAGAGCGATAATCCGTTCTGCGTGCTGTGCCGGCGTATGGCCCGCTGCTTCGCCGAGCCGTGCCGCCCGCGCAATTCCCCACGCGACCGCCTCCCCGTGAGTCCATTCGCCGAATCCGGCCACCGATTCGAGCGCATGCGCGAAGGTGTGTCCGAGATTGAGAATCGCCCGGCGCCCGCCTTCGCGATAGTCGGACTCGACCACGCGCGCTTTCACCAGAATCGAGCGGCGTATGACCTCGGTAAGGACCGGGGCGTTGCGGGCCAGGATCGCTTCGGCTTGCGATTCGAAGATTTCGAGCAACTCGGCATCGTCGAGCAGGGCCGCCTTGATCGCCTCGGCGAGCCCCGATCGGAACTCGCGCTCGGAAAGCGAGTGGGTGGTTACCTCACAGACCCGCACTTCTTCGGCGGCGTGAAAGGTTCCGACCATGTTCTTGAACCCGGCGAAATTGATGCCGGTTTTCCCGCCGATCG
>SLAN01000231.1 GCA_007126865.1 Spirochaetales bacterium
AGCGAGCTCGCCCGGCTCCTTCGAAGACGCGAGCTCTACGAACAGCTTCTCGCCGCCGAAAGCGGCGAGCGCGTAGTCGAGCTGATGGGCAATCCTCCAGCGCGTATCGAGCGGCAGGCGAAGCAGACCGCCGGGGCTGCACAGGTCATGGTACACGCCGTCCGACTCGCGACGACGTTGGAGGCAAGCGCGATTCTCTTCTACCCGGATGCAATGGGCTCACTCGATTTTCTGCGCCGGCATATTCCCGAGGAGCTCGACGAGGCACGGCGTCGCTATTCCGGAAGGATTCTCCTGCTCACCTACCAGAGCGGACTCTACAGCGAGAACAGCTTCGTCGACGAGATCATCGAGCTGCCGGTACAGGCGGCCAGCGACCGCACCATCAATGCGACTGCGCTCCTGTTTCTCCTCGCCCGGGGTCTGCTCGATCGAACCGAGCGCGTAATGAGCGTATTCGGGGAGCCGGAGAGCGGCTCGCTCGATACCATTCGCTTCTCCAATCTCGAGCGCGAGTTCTCCTACTTCTTCCGGGTACCCGACGGGGGGGTGGGTCGCGACGTAGAGAACCTGGTTTTCACACGGATACTCCAACTCGCCCTTGAGCTCGCACAGGAGGGGCGGGAAGGAAAATCCGCCGGCGCGATCTTCGTCGTGGGCGACTACGAGAACGTGCGGCGGCACTGCCAGCAGCTGCTCGTAAACCCGTTTCGCGGAATACCGGAGGACGAACGGAACGTGCTCGACCCGAGTCTCGAGGAGACGATCAAGGAGTTCTCGCGCATCGACGGTGCGTTCGTCATCCGGGGCAGCGGCGTCATCGAGAGCGCCGGTACCTACCTCCGCGCCGACCGCGCAATCCACGACCTGCCGGCGGGTCTCGGCGCGCGTCACGCTGCCGCCGCAGCGATAACCGCGGTCAGCGGTGCGATCTCGATGGCGATAAGCGAGTCCACCAAACGCATCAGCATTTTCCGCGGCGGTCGCCGTGTGATGGTCGCCTGAACGGCAACGATGGTCTATCCGAGCCGTCACTCCGCGTCCAGCGGAATCCGCATTGCCACGCCGGGATTGCGACGCAGGAACGGCTCGAGCAGCTCCCGGCGAATCCGGAAGACCGAAAGCGGTCGCTCGTTCTTCACCGTATAGCCCGCCTTGGTATCGCGATGGATCAACTGCATATCGCCGATCATCGCCCCGGGGCCGAGCGTTCTCCGCCGCCGGCCCGGCCCGATCCGCGTCACCTCGCCGGAGCGAATCAGGTATATGCCGTCGATCTTCCGGCCCTTGCGGACGAGTGTTGTCGGCGTATCGATGGTGTCCGCTTCGAGCACCGATTCGAGCCACATCCGCTGATAGTCTGTAAGATCGACGAAGTATTCACTGCCGACGAGGAGGTTCCACGTCTCGTCACTCCGATTGCGGATCAGCCGGCGTAACGTTTCCTCGAATTCAGTTCCGGAAATCAGGTTCAGAAACTGGTTCCTGGCGATACTGACCGCCTCCACCTCCGACTCAGCGACGATGTCGGCGGTGCGAAGGCTGTCGGTGAGCAGCGCGACCTCCCCGAAGTAGTCGTATGCTCCGAGCTGCTTACCACGAACGAGGTTCTCCGCGACGACAACCGCATTGCCGCGCATAATGACGAAAAAATGAGATCCTCGGCTGCCGCGCTCGATAATCGTCTCACCTTTGCGGTAGCTACGCCGTTCGATAACGCTCAGGTACTCCTGAACATCGTTAATGGATAGCTCGTCGGCAAAGTCGAGGTGCTTCAGAACATCGAGGGCGCGGTAGGCATCCTCGTACGGCGGTGGTTCGGCCTCGAAATACAACGTATTCTCAATGCCGAAGGTAGCCCTGCTCAAGCTGCCGTCGCTCGGCATATCTTTCCCGGCAATATGGAAGAGCTGCATGCGTGAACGGATCTCCTCCGGCAGCGTCTGCAGATAGGTTACCGGTGTGTGCAGCGGAGCAATGCCGGCTTCATGGTAGATCACGTCGCTGTCCCACGCGAAGCTCTGTAGCTGCTCGTACCGCTCCTGTTCGATGATCCCCTCGTCGAGCAGTTTCCGATGGATTTCCGGATCCGCCTGGTGATCGCTCGAGTAGACGAAACTCTTGCCCTGGAAGTTCAGTCGGAACGCCATGGTCGGAATCGAGTGCAGCGAGTAGTAGATCTGAAACTCACCGCCGTGGAGATAGAACGGACGCCCCATATATACCGGATGGAATGTGAAGAGCTTCTGCAGGAACTCCGGCGATTCGCCGGAAAAGGCGGCGTACTTGCGCAGGAAACTGCCCATGATCGTGCGCGTGGTGTACACGGTGATCCGCGACTCTTCGAGAACCTTCTGGAACGTACCGGCATCGTGGTCGGCGTGCGTATGGGTGAGAATGATACTGTCGATGAGCTTCGGGCTTACGTTCGATCGCTCCAGCCACTCGGTCGCGTTTACCGGCGGGTCGACCATGATCCCGGCGTGATTCAGCCAGATGATGAACCCGGACGTGTTGTCGTTCGGGTCGAAACCGTGACTCGGGCCGAGGCAGGTGACACCGAAGCGTGGCGGGACGAACGGCTCACTCAACCGCTCCCCGATCTCGTAACGGTTCTTGTAATTGACCGTGTCCGGCACTCGTGCTCGCTCGCGCCCATTCCAACCCACCAGGAACTCGTGTCCCACATGGCGAATGGTGACTCCGTCGATTTCGGCGACTCCCTGCTCAAATGGAATGACTTCAAACAGATTGTCGAGCGCCATCGACCCGCGAAAGAAGCTCAGCTCACCGGTGATGTCGGGCACATAGGGGTCGTCTCCCTCGTAGAACGCGTCCTGGGTCAAATCGAGGTCTTCGGGGCCGAAGACACTCTCACGAATGGCGCTGCGAAGCCGCTCGGCCTGTTCCGCCGTACAGACGACCCGTATCTTCTGCTTTCGCAGAAAGAAGTTGAAGTAGATGGGAAACTCCATGTCCCCGACATTAATGCCTTTCCGCCAGTTGAATAGCTCACGCGGCAGGACGAAGATCTGTGGGACCGAATGCTCGGTTACAATCGTATCCTTGATCGTCTCCGGCGGCGCACCGAACTGGATATTTCCGAGCGGCGTTGCTACTATCGTCCCCCCTCGCGGCAGCTCCCAGCACTCGGCGGCCGTTTCCGGATCTCGACCCATCTGCACACTCCCCGATAACGTTTGGTTTCAGAGTGTACTGTGCCGAATCGTACTTCGCAAATCGGTCACGATAACTCCCGGTAGATTCGGTACAGCGCCTGCGTACCTTGCCGCGCCCCGCCCTGCTCGGCGAGCCGCTCGTACATACGCAGAGCGAGCGACAGCCCCGGCGTTTCGAGCCCGGACCTCTTCGCGCTCTCCGCGGCGATTCGCATGTCCTTGATGAAGTGCTCGACATAGAAACCGGGGGCAAAATCTCCGCGGATCATGCGCGGGGCGAGGTTGCTCAGGCTCCAGCTGCCGGCCGCACCATGCTCGATACTCGCGAGGACACTCTCCGGGTCGAGTCCCGACTGTTCCGCGTACGCCATCGCTTCGCATACGCCGAGCATGCCCGAAGCGATCGCAATCTGATTGCACATCTTCGTCGACTGGCCGGCTCCTGCCGGCCCCTGCAGCACGACATTTCCGCCGGCGAGCTCGAGCAACGGTCGCGCGCGCTCGAACGCCTCCGACTCGCCGCCGCACATAATGC
>SLAN01000132.1 GCA_007126865.1 Spirochaetales bacterium
CCGAAACTGCTCGATATCTGGCGTACGTTCCGCTCCTCTCTTTGGGGGTTGCTCATGCCGGCGATGGTGCTCGGCGGCATCTACTTCGGTATTTTCACCCCGACCGAGGCGTCGGCGGTGGCCGTCGCGTACAGCCTCTTCGTGAGTCTTTTTATCTATAGAGAGATGGACCTGCGCACGCTCATGTCGACCGCCCGACGGTCGGTCATTATCTCGGCGGTGATCATGTTCATCATAGGAAATGCGCAGATTCTCTCGCGATACATGACGTTCCGGAGGATTCCGACGCAGATCGCCGAGTTCCTGCTGCAATACGCCGGAACCGAGTTCGCGCTCCTGCTGGTGGTCAACATCGTCTTTCTTTTCTTCGGCATGATTATGAGTCCGAGCGCGGCGGTCATTATCCTTACGCCGCTCTTCCTGCCGTCGATTCTCGCGGCCGGCGTTAATCCGATTCACTTCGGTGTTCTCATGGTCGTGAACCTCTCGATCGGCATGATTACACCGCCGTTCGGGCTGAATCTCTACGTCGCCGCAGGAATTGGCGATATGAATGTGGGAAACGTCGTTCGCGCGGTCTTTCCGTTTATGATCGCGATGATTCTTTCGCTCCTGGTAATTACCTACTACCCGCCGCTGACCCTCTGGCTGATCGGGGGGTGATCCGGTATAAGGTGGATAGATATGAAATATACCAGTCTCGGACGGACCGGACTGAAGGTGTCGCGACTCTGCCTCGGCACCATGAACTTCGGAAGCCGCACCGACGAGGACGAGAGTTTCGCGATCATGGATCGTGCGCTCGAGCTCGGCATTAACTTCTTCGACACCGCCGACCGCTACGGAGAACCCCAGGGCTCGGGGCTCACCGAGACGATCATCGGGCGGTGGCTGCGAAAGACCGGCAACCGCGACGATATCGTACTCGCGACCAAGGTATTCGGACCGATGGGCGACGGGGCGAACGACGAAGGGCTTTCCGCCTATCATATTCGTGCCGGATGCGAGGCGAGCCTCGCACGATTGCAGACGGACCGCATCGATCTCTATCAGATGCACCATGTCGACCGCGGTCTCCCCCATCCGAAAAGCGCGAAGAAGTACCTCGGAGGAGACCTCGCGAACCTGTCGTATCCGCTGCACATCAAGCCGGGTGCCGGGTGGCAGGAGATCTGGCAGGCTATGGATGTGCTCGTTCATGCGGGCAAGGTGATCTATACGGGGTCGAGCAACTTCGCCGCGTGGAATATCGCGCAGGCTAATGAGCGCGCGCACGCACGCGGCTTCCTCGGGCTCGTCTCCGAACAGAGCAAGTACAGCCTGCTCGTACGCGACATCGAGCTGGAAGTGGTGCCGGCCTGCCGCGACTACGGCGTGGGCATTCTCTGCTGGAGTCCGCTCGGCGGTGGCCCGCTCGCCGGCTCGTTGCGTGGAGGCAGCGGTGGTCGGCGCGAGGGTGTCGATATCAGCGACCGGGAGCGAGAGCGTCTCGGGAAGTACTACGAGCTGTGCGACGAGCTCGGCGAGGAGCCGGCAAACGTCGCGCTTGCGTGGTTGCTGCATAATCCGGTCGTCACCGCGCCGATAATCGGACCGCGGACAGTGGATCAGCTCGAGAGCGCGTTGCGCGCGGTAGAGATTTCTCTGGATGATGATGTGATGTCGCGTCTCGACTCCCTCTTCCCCGGCCCGGGTGACCAGGCACCGGAGGCGTACGCGTGGTAGACGACGAACTGCAGATAACCGTTGCACCGGGCGGAGATTTCCATCCTCCGGAGGCTCTGATCGAACGCTTTCGCCCGCGACTGCAGGCGGTCGCGCCCAACATGCGCCTTCACGTACTCGACGGCGAGTCGTGGGATGAAGCGGAGATCTCCGAAACGCGCATTTTCGTCGGCTGGCCCGACGACCGGATGCTCGCGGCGATGCCGCGGTTGGAGTGGGTACAGCTACCGAGCGCCGGCGCCGACCGGTACGTAGGGAACGACCGACTCTCCGACCGAATCGCTCTCACCACCGCCAGCGGCGTCTTCGGTATCGCCGGTGCCGAACACGCGCTGGCTCTCCTTTTCGCCGTGGCTCGCGATATACGCACGCACGTCGAGCAGACGGTCAGCCGCCGGTGGGCGAAGCACGCCTCGTCGTTCGAGATATTCGATTCGACGATCGCCGTCTTTGGACTCGGCAGTATCGGTTCGGAAACCGCCCGCCGACTCTCCGCACTCGGGGCGAATGTGATCGGATTCAAGCGAACTCCGGCGACCACGGTTCCCGACTACCTCTCCGAGGTACATACGGTCGATTCGGCGAAGTCGGTACTCAGTCGCTGTGACGCGGCGGTGCTTGCAATGCCGGGGACGCCGGCAACCTCCGGCCTGTTCGACCGCGAGATGATCGAAAGCCTGAAGCCCGGCGCGATCGTGGTGAACGTGGGCAGGGGCAGCGCCGTCGATCAAGAGGCGCTTATCGCGGCCCTCGAATCGGGCCGGCTCGGCGGCGCAGGTCTCGATGTGACCGACCCCGAGCCGCTTCCTGACGATCACCCGCTCTGGCGTGCACCGAACGTGATCATCGCATCGCATTCGATGAACGTATTCCACCGCAAGGACGAGCGGCGCTTCCGGCTCCTGGAGGAGAACCTCGAGCGCTTCGTCGCCGGGGAAGAGCCGGCGAATCTTGTGGACCACCGGCGCGGATACTGACCGAAAACGGCACCTCCCGTCTGCCGCCGGCCGGCACGGCCTATCGATGGAATGCCTCGCGGTGCACTGCTGCCTCTTCCCGGGAATGATATACTGGAGGTGTAACGGATCGGGAGGCCGGCATGTCGTTCTGGCTCGATATGGAAAACCCGACTACCGTCTCGCGGCACGTTGAGACGCCGGTGCGCCGCGGCATGGAGGAGTGGCCCCGGGAGGTGCTCGGCCCCGGCGACATCTCGACCGGTTTCTGTCGCCGGCTTCGGGAGCTTCTCGTACGTGATCCCGCTGTACGGCCGCAGGGGATCCGGCTCTCGGGGCGATCGAACAATCGCCGTGAGAACCGGGGCAGAAACTCTCCTCCGGCCGGAACCAACGCGTTCGGTACTCCCCCGCCGAACCCGGTCTTCACGCCGGTAAGCTGGTGGGGGCATCGGCAGACCTCCGAAGCGCTCCTGTACTGCGGTCGCCGCGGACTCCACCTGATTCGCGCCAACGCGGCTCATGCCGATCGCCTCGAGCATCGCCTTCTGCCGTACAGCGCGATCGGTCGGATTGAACGCGGACGAGTGCTTCTGCATTCGTGGATTGTTGTCGAGGATGACGCCGGATCGGTCACCGTCGAGTTCAATACCGCTGCCGAGGATGTGCTCTCGCCGCTGTTGCGTCATCTACGGCGTGCGGCTTTCGGTGCCCGATTCGTCGAGAACGGCGATCTCCTCGGCCAAAGTGACTTCCGAGGGCTCGATCCTCGCATCGACCCGAAGTTTGCGAACTACGCCGGCGAATGTCACGTCTCGCGCGAGGAGCTCATCACCCTCAGATACCTGACCGAACCGCCTCCGGAGGTGCGTCGTCTCGTGATCCTTACCAGGCGGGAGGTAATCGATATCAGCGAGCGCGTTCGCTCTACACCGGCGCGTCCGGAGTACGGCGGGGTCTGGTCCTATACCGCGGTTTGAGGCGATAATACCGGCACGAGATGAGTGTGAGAGGAGTGGAAAGTGAGCGAGAATGACAAATTGATCCGGGAGCTCATCCAACAGGAGAACGAGCTTCAGTTCGACTCGTTTACCGATGAGACAGCACTGGAGCTCGGCTTGAAGCTGGTCGAGACGGCGAAAGCGCGCGGACACAGAATCACCATTGGCATTACTCGCGCCGACCATCGCCTGTTCCACTTTGCGTTCGACGGCACCTCGCCCGATAACGATGTCTGGGTAGACCGAAAGTGCCGCGCTGTCATGCGGTTCCGGATGAGCTCGTACCGACTCGGGGTCGAGCTGGCGAATCAGGGATTGACGATCAAAGAGCGCTATCTCATCGGACCGGAGGAATGTGCTCCGTACGGCGGTGCCTTTCCGATCGTAATTCGAAACGTCGGGGTGGTCGGCGCGATCGTTGTATCGGGTCTTGCACAGGAGGACGACCACGCCCTCGTTGTAGAGACGCTCCGAAGCTTTCTCTGAGTACAACCGCCGGCGTGTCCGGAGCCTCCCGGGATCGTCTCGTCTCGGGGCGGCGATCGGTGCCCGCGCCCCCGGTGCCCGCGCCCCCGACGCTTACAGGGCCTGCCAGGCCTCGGGACGGCGGCCGGTGCCCGCGCGGCCACTCGTTCGCTCGAATCGACCGCCCGAATCGGTGGCAAGGCAGGCCCCATCTGTCGTATACTTCGCCCTGTATGTACGAAGACATCTACGAGCAGGCGAAGCGCCTGCGCGATGAAATCCACAGCACCTGGAGGTCTCTTTGACCCGGATCGGGTCAGAAGGCAGATCCAGGAGCTGGAAGAGAAAAGTGGGCAGCCCGACCTCTGGAACAATCCGGACGAAGGGCAGCGGGTAATGACGGAGCTGACAAGACTCAAGGACCGGCTCGAGCCGTGGGAGGCACTGCTCGGAGAGGCCACCGACGCGGTGGAGCTCATCGAGCTGGCACGCGAGGAGGCCGACGACGAAACCGCCGACAGCGTCCGCGAAACGCTGGAGACGCTCGCCGAACGCTACGAGAAGCTTCGGCTCACCGAGCTTCTCAGCGGTGAACACGACGACAACCCCGCGTTCCTCACGATTCACAGCGGCGCCGGCGGTACCGAAGCGTGCGATTGGGCCAGTATGCTGCTTCGCATGTACAGCCGCTTTCTCGAACGCCACCGCTACAAGTACGAAACGCTCGAGTTTCTCGAGGCCGAAGGCGGGGTGAAGTCGGTTACGCTGCAGGTCACCGGTCCGAAGGCGTACGGTTACCTCAAAGGAGAAACTGGTGTGCATCGCCTCGTGCGCATCTCACCGTTCGACTCCAGCGGGCGGCGGCACACGAGCTTCGCGTCGGTCTATGTCTCGCCGGTGCTCGACGATACCATCGACGTCGACATCAAGCCGGACGAAATCCGGGTCGACACCTACCGGGCCCAGGGTGCCGGAGGACAGCACGTTAACAAGACCGACAGTGCGGTGCGTATGACGCACATCGAGACCGGCATAGTGGTGCAGTGTCAGAACGAGCGCAGTCAGCATAAGAACCGCGATATGGCGATGAAAATGCTCCGCAGCCGGCTCTACGAATACTACCGTGCGCAGCAGGAAGCAGAGCGCGCGGAAAATGCGGCCGAAAAGCGTGAGATCGCGTGGGGAAGCCAGATTCGCAGCTACGTTTTCCAACCGTACACAATGGTGAAGGACCACCGTACGAAGGAGGAAACGGGGAATGTCGATGCGGTAATGGACGGCGAGATCGATCGTTTCATCGAGTCGTATCTTCGCTCGAGCTGGCAGCCGGCCGCGGTTGGTGAGTAGGAACGTTCCGGCGTGCGGGTTGTGGTGGTCGACGACCTGCCGTTCATGCGGCAGGCAATCCGGGATGCGCTCGAGCCGGCGGGCATAGAATGCGCCGGCGAGGGTACCAACGGCGTTGAAGCGTTGCACTTGTACGAGTCTCTACGGCCGGATGTAATGGTACTCGATATCACGATGCCGAGAATGGACGGTATTGCGGCTCTTGCGCGTCTCATGCGGCGCGACCCGAACGCCCGCGTGGTCATGTGCAGCGCTCTCGACGAAGAGCCTCTTATCGTGCGGGCAATCCAGCTCGGTGCACGCGACTTCGTCGTCAAACCGTTCCGGCGGGAGCGAGTCGTGAGTGCAGTGCGGAAGGCCGGTTCCCGATGATGGGAAGAAGCGCGTCGACCTCTCTCATTCGACTGCTCGTCACGATAGTGCTCGGTACGGTTCTCGGCGCCGGTCTTTCATCGGCAGGATCGCACTCGAGCGACGGGCAATCAGCGGCATTCTCGGATACCGGCGCGCTTCATCCCGACGAGTATCCGGAGGAGGAACGCGAGTATCTCCGGCTCGGTTTCTCCGAGTTTTCAGCCGGCGCCGTACCGGGCGAATACCGCTATCTCGCTCGCAGTCTTCCGCTCGTTCTTGTCGAGTCCCTCGCCGACATTCCCGAGCGTCGGCGTTCACCCGAGGAGCTGCGTGCCGCTGCGGAGGAGGCGCTGGATCGGCTCGAGTCGGAGACGGTTTCCCGAATCGCGGATCTCGTGGATGAACGCGACGAGCTCTTGTTTACGGAAACCGGCGAGGAGCGCGAACAGGAACGTTCACGGATCAACGAGGAACTCGCCTCGTTGCGCGATTTGCTCGCTGCGGTGCGGGCGACCGAGGCGGTATCGGTCGCCGAGACGCTTTCCGATCGACTCCCACTTGAGGTCGTGCGGGAGAGCGAGGAGCAACCGCTTTTCGTGGACGGGGAGCCGTTGGAGGAAGCGCGGCGGCACGAGCTGGATCTGCTGCTCGGCGGGCGAATGCGCTACGACGACGGCTATCTCTTCGTCGAGTTCGAGCTGGCCGTCGCGGCCACCGGCGAAATCCAGACGACGGCGAGCACCCTCGTCCGGCCGGAGGATGCCTTCGACGAGATCGAGCCGCTGTTGCCTCGCATTACCGCATCACTGTTGAACCGCGACTTTGCCGTTCTCACCATCGAAACCGACGAACCGCGAGCCGCAATCTCGCTCGACGGATCGGTTTTCGGATTCGGTTCGGTACGGCTGCGATACCTCGAGCCCGGCACGTACGAGCTGCGTGCCGGCGCCGCCGGATATCGCGACTACACCGACGACATCGAGATCGACGCTTCCGAGGAGCGGAAAATCACTATAGAGCTGGACCCCGTTGAACGGACCGAGGTAACGGTCGATTCCGATCCTCCCGGAGCCGAGCTGTACGTCGGCGGTGAGTGGCGCGGCCGCACTCCGTTGACGATCGAGCGACCGATCGGTCCTCGGAGCGCAGAATTGCGACTCGAGGATCATGCTGCGAGCAGATTCGTTCTCGAGCCCCGGGGTCCGGACCGTATCAGCCGGGTGCTTGCCCCCGATACGGTCGATCTGTCGACCGAGCTTCGTGACCGGCGCGAAGGTTTCTACCGGAGTCTCGGGTGGTTTGCGGTGAGCGTTCCGGTGCCACTCATATTGAGCGGTATCTGGCAGAACCGTGTCGACTATTTGGTCGACAATCAGGCGGCGATGAGTGTGGATGAACAGGAGCGATTCATTCGGACAACCAACACGATCGATCTTGTACGATGGGGCGGGGTCGCAGTAAGCGGTGGCCTGCTGGTAAACTCCGTCATACAGCTGGTGCGATATATCCGCGCCTCACAGTACTATCACTTTGATTGAGAAGCACAAACCGGATGTTCAAAAGAAAAGAGAAGAGAAGAGGTCTTGGCGGGCGCATTCGCCAGTTGTTCTCGCGCGGCAAATTCGACGAAGAGCTCTTCGAGCAGCTCGAGGATTTGCTGATCGAGGCCGATGTCGGATCGAAGGCGACAGCGGAAATCGTGGATGCGCTTCGTGATTCGGGACCGTTCGAGTCAACGGATGCCGTTATGGACGAGCTCCGGGCGGCGATCGGCGCGCGATTGAAGGTGGCCGAGCTCAATCCGAATCCCGATACGGTGACGCTCTACGTTGTTCTCGGGGTAAACGGCACCGGAAAGACAACGACGATCGCGAAACTCGCCCGCTACTTCCGGGACGAGCGGGGTATCCCCGGGGTCGTACTCGCAGCCGGCGACACCTTCCGCGCGGCTGCGGTGAACCAGCTCGCAATTCACGGGGAGCGCCTTGGCATTCGGGTCGTGCAGCAGGGACAGAATGCGGATCCGGGTGCGGTCATCTACGATGCTCTGGAAAGCGCCGATTCACGAGGTGAACGGTTGGTACTCGCAGATACCGCCGGACGTATGCATACGCGCAAGGATCTCGTCTCCCAACTCGAGAAGATCGACCGGATCGTTCGACGGAAGATGAACCCGGAAAACTACCGGCGCCTTCTCGTTATCGATGCGACAACCGGGCAGAACGGCCTTCGTCAGGCCGAGCTTTTTCACGAGGCGGTCGGTATCGATGCGGCGGTGATAGCAAAGTACGATTCGACCGCGAAAGGTGGAATTGCAGTCCCACTTGCGGCGAATCTCGGTATTCCCGTCG
The DNA here is from genome assembly GCA_007126865.1 of Spirochaetales bacterium. Taxonomy (GTDB): domain Bacteria; phylum Spirochaetota; class Spirochaetia; order DSM-27196; family SKKC01; genus SLAN01. Next base: position 8,200 of record SLAN01000132.1, read on the forward strand.
CTTTTCTGGGCACCGGTGAGCGCTACCAAAACCTCGAACCGTTCACCGTCGATCGGTACCTCGAACGACTGCTCTCGACTTGAGAGTGCAGGGATGATGTAATGCGCGCTGCCGCGAGCGCCTCAATAGCGATTGCCGTTCTCCTCGCAGCACCGGCGGTGGACCTCCGCGGAGTGTCCCGGGATGCTTCACCCGGCCGGTACCGATCGAACTCCATCGCCATGGCTCTGGAACCGCTCGAACCCGGCGAATCGGCGGAGTATGAGCTCGAGATCGTGCGGGATGCGTCCGGCCCCGGCGAGATGCTCGAGGAGCGCGTCCTCACTCGCGACGGGGAGGAGCTTCGGCGCATAGTGCGGGAGTTGGAGGAAGATCGGGTTGTTGTCGAGCGCGAGTGGGAAGGTGAGCGGCAGGTGTCCGAACGCCGCTTCGACGAACGGGGGCGAGTCGCGCAGGAGGTCGTCCGCGAACACGGTGAGGTCGTAGAGAGGATACGTTTCGTGTATCGGGACGACGGGCGATTGTCCGAGCGCATTATCGAGCGCCCGGATGAGGCCGCGAATGGAAGTGACGAGCACAGCGGTGACAGCGCTTCGGTAACCGAACCCGATGGCGTTTCGTTCTCAGAGCATTTCCGCGAGCGCTATCGTTACCGCGCCGACGGACTGCTGCGGCGCATCGAACGGACTTTCGCCGATGGCGCTACCGGCGGCAGTGAGTTTCTCTTCTCCGATTCTATCCTGGTCGAAGAGTGGCACGAGCGTGGGGCCGCCTCGGTTCTGGTCGTCTACGACCGTATCGGACGCCTGACTCTTACCGAGGAGCACTTCGAGGATGAGTTGGTCGTCTCCGAACGGCTCCTCTATCCGGGCGATGATCTCCGGCCGGGCGATGATCTCCGGCGCGACGCCGAGCCCGAGCGTCGAGAAGTGAGCGAACCGGAACATGACCGGATCACGGAAACGGAATTCGACGAGGCCGGACGGGAGATTGTCGAGCATGTATACGAGGGCGGGGAACGGACCCGGCAACGGCGGTTCGAATACGACGACGATCTGCTCGTACGGGAGGTCATCGAGACAGACGAGCGACTGGAGGAACGGCGCTATGAGTACGATGAGGACGGTAACCGTACAACGGAGAAACGAACGGTTGACGGCGTAATCACCCGTCGGCTCCGCTTCGGAGACGGCGAACAGGTAACCGAAGAACGCTATATCGACGGGGAGTTGGCGCTCATCATCGAGCGTGACGGCGAAGAGCGAGTTCGCGAGCAGGTAATCCGCGACGGAGAGGTGGTGCGTGAGCGAACGTTTTAGGCGGCTTTCGTGGGTCGGTCGGTTGAGCGAGCGCCACGTTCGAAGCCGGCGTGAGAGCGATCGAAACACCGCCACGAGACTGAGCGTGGTCGGAATCGCCGTCGGTGTCATGGCGCTCGTTACCGTTCTGTCGGTAATGAACGGCTTCCAGCTCGAGACAATCGAAGCGATGATCGAGGTTAACAGCTATCACGTACGGATCGACGGAGCGGCGGCATCGACGCTCGACGCGGGGGATCTCGAGTCGATTCGGGAGCTCCCCGGCGTTCGGGCCGCTGTACCGTTCAGTGAAACCGAAACGATACTGCGCGGTTTCTTCGAATCGACGAGAGGCGCTGTGGTTCGGGCTCTTCCCGAAGATGCGTTCGATCGCGATGAAGGGCTGGAGCGTCGTATTGAGGTGGTCGACGGACGTGTCGATCTTGCCGAGTCGGGTGCGATCATGCTCGGCAGCGAATTGCGGCGCCGCCTCGGTGTTCGCGTCGGCGACTCGGTGTCTTTGCTCACACTCGCACCTGCAGCGCGCGAGGGCGCTTCGCGTGTACCGCGTGAAGCGAGTCTCGAGGTTATCGGAAGCTTCCGAACCGGTTTCTTCGAGTACGATTCCGGATGGGCGTTCATTTCCCGGCATACCGCCGAATCGATTATCGGAGTAGACGAGTCGGATCGGCACATCGGTATTAAGCTCGATGATCGATTTGCCGATCGGCGCGGTGCGGCGCTGATCGCTCGAGAGCTCGACCTCTACGGCGACGCTCTCTCGACGTGGCGCGATTATAATCGTGCGATCTTCGGTGCGTTGCGGACCGAGAAGGTGACGATGACGCTGCTGCTCGGGTTGATATTCATAGTCGTCGCGGGAAACATCTACCAGAGTCTTCGCCGGAGCGTGCACGATCGTGCCGAAGAGATTGCGATCCTGAAGGCGATGGGTGCGCGTCCGGTAGATATCCAGATGGTATTTGTCATCGAGGGCGTGGGAATCGGCCTCATTGGCGGCGTGGCCGGGCTCACGCTCGGCCTCGCAGCATCGGCCAACGTAAATCGCCTCTTTGCCTTCGCGGAACGGGCGGTGAATGTAGCGCTCGGTGCGGCGGAGACGGTGCTCGGGCCGATAATCGGTGGAGCGCAGTTGCAGATGTTCAGTCCGCAGATCTTCTATATCACCGAGGTACCGGTGTCTGTGGTCTTCACGGAGGTAGTCGGCATTCTCTTTTTCGCTGTGACGTGCTCGGTGCTTGCAGCGTGGCTGGCGAGCCTGCGGGCTGCCCGCGTGAAACCGGCGGAGGTTCTGCGAAATGAGTAGTATCGTGTTGCGCGGCGTATCGAAAGATTTCCGCAGCGGTACCGAGGTCATCCGTGTGCTCGATTCGATCGATCTGACGGTCGACTCCGGCGCGTCGGTCGGCATAAGCGGTGAGAGCGGGAGTGGGAAGAGCACGTTGTTGAACCTGATTGCCGGCCTGGACGAGCCGACCTCGGGAATGATCGACGTGTTCGGCACGAAAGTCAACGGCGCGGCCGAGGACGATCTCACCGACTATCGCAGGCACACGGTGGGGCTGGTGTTTCAGTTCCACTATCTTCTCCGTGACTTCACCGCTGAGGAAAACGTAATGATGCCGGCCCTGATGCGCGGAGTTCCGCGTGCGGTGGCGACCGACCGTGCTCGCGTGCTGCTCGATCGCGTCGGCCTCGGCGATCGGTTGACGCACGATCCGGTGCAGCTCTCCGGTGGAGAGCGACAACGGGTGGCGATCGCCCGCGCGCTCATCAACGAGCCGAAAGTGCTGCTTGCGGACGAACCGACCGGGAACCTGGATGAGCGCAACAGCCGGATCGCGGAGGATATGCTCTTCGAGCTCGTCGATGAGGAGCGGACGACACTGCTTCTGGTCACACATGACACCGCGCTTGCCGATCGTTGTGCGCGCCGGCTCGTGCTCGAAGGGGGGAGGGTGAACGCCCTGTGAGCGACTTCGGCGTCGATCGGGACAGCGGAACACGGCGCAAGATCGGCGGTTTCGGCGTCGGTCCGGGCACGGCCCGTTCGGTATGGGCGGCGGTGCTCCTCGGCGCTCGTTTCGTCTCCGGCGGCAGACGAGGATCGGTGAGACGGGTCCGCTCGGCGGTCATCGGCATCGGACTCAGTCTCCTTCCGCTCGTACTCGTACTGCAGGTGGCGGACGGTATGATCCGCGGAATCGCGGAGCGCTACATCGAGACCGGCACGTATCACATTCAGGCACAGCCGCGATTCGGTGCCGAAGATGTCGGAGTCCGCCGGATTGCGGAATCGGTTGCGGCGATCGACGGTGTACGATACGCGTTCCCGGAGCGACAGGGACTCGGTCTGGCCTATACCGACGCCGGCCGGGCGGGAGCGACGGTGCGTGCCGTCAGCGACGAGTTGTGGAGCTCGGACGAACGCTTTCGCGAGCTCGTCGAGCTCGACGCCGGCGAGTTTTCGCTCGGGGTTAACTCGGCGGTGGTCGGACGCGACATGGCGCGCCGACTCGACCTGCAACCCGGTGACGCGCTCCGCGTACTGACCGTTCGCAGCGGAGGTGATGGGCGCTTTCTTCCGCGCGTGTCCACCTTCGAAGTCGCCGGCGTCATTTCGACCGGCTATCACGACCTGGATCGCCTCTGGCTCTTCGTTCCGTACGAGCGCGGAGTTCGCATCCTTCCCGAGGAGTCGAGTCGAACGTTCGTCGGCGTGAAGGTCGACGATCCGTACGGTCTGCCGAATCCGCTCTTTTCCGGCGATCCGGACAGTGCGCGCGCCCTCGACCGCATCCGGGCCGAGCTTCCGGGAGAATGGAGTGTATCGACCTGGTTCGAGATGGAGCGCACCCTATACCTGAGCTTTCTCGCCACACGAAATCTGCTCATATTCGTGATGTTTCTGATCGTCTGCGTGGCGTCGGTGAATATCGCTTCGACCCTATCGACGATGAGCATAGAGAAACGCGAGGAGCTTGCGATTCTGAAGAGTACCGGCAGCAGCTCGCGACTCGTACGCCTGGCGTTTCTCAGCGCCGGATTTCTCATCGGCGTTGCCGGCGCCGCGCTCGGTCTCGCGTTCGGCCTCGCGCTCGCGGTTAACGTGAACGAAGTACTGGAGCTCGCCGAGCACGCGGTTGAGTACGCGATGCGAACGCGCGACCTGCTGCTCGTGCCGCTCGGGGCAAGGCCGGTCGGCGCAGTTGACATCATCTCAACGGAGTTCTACCTGGAGCGGATTCCGATCCGAGTGGATGTACCCGGCCTTCTCGCCGCTACGGTACTCGTGGTGATTGTTGCCACGCTCGCTTCGGTGTTGCCCGCGCGTCGTGCCGCGCGTACCCGTCCGCTCGAGGTATTGCGGAAACACTGACTCGACCCCGTCCGGTGACCGGGTCCCGGCCGTGGATTGGCTCCGTGCGTCGACGCGGCCTCCGTCGACTCGGCCCCGGCCGTGAATTGGGCCCGGATCCGTTCGGCGTGAGATCGCCGGTCGCAGCCGGGTCGGTGCGTGTGCGGCAGGGGCGGCTATTCGTCTTCGGGCTTCTTTCGCTGCGGCGTGTCGAAGACCACCAGCGTTCCCGAGAGCCGGATCACGTCGCCCGGCTCGAGCCGCTTCTCGGTAACATCGCGGTTGTTCACGCGGACCGTTCGGGGTGCTTTCAGCGAGTACGTGCCACCCTTCTCGTCGTATACGACGGTGACCTCCTCGGCAACGGTGCCTGTCTGGCCGACAACCGTGATGTCGGCATCCTCACCGCCGAGTACCGTACGCCCGGAGGAGACCGGAAAGACTTTCGTCCTTCCGCCGCCGAAGACTTCGAAGCTCGCCTCGCGCCTGCGATTGCGAAGGCGAAGCCGGGAGAGAATCAGCCACAGGA
>SLAN01000109.1 GCA_007126865.1 Spirochaetales bacterium
CAATCGCAACCGCACCGTCGGGCATCCCGCTGCTCGTCGTACGCGTCGACACAACCGAGGACGGGCTCTACGGCCTCGGCTGCGCCACTTTCGCCTGGCGCTGGAGCGCGGTTCGCGAGGTCATAGAGAGCTATCTCCGTCCGATTCTGATCGGCCGGCCGGTCACCGCGATCCGCGATACCTTCCATCTCGCCCACCGGAACGCGTACTGGCGTTCCGGCCCGGTCCTGAATAACGCGGTCTCCGGGGTCGACATGGCGCTCTGGGATATCGCCGGAAAGCGAGCGGGCATGCCGTGCTGCGATCTCTGGGGAGGAGCTGTCAGGAATTCTGTTGATGTGTACACCCACGCAAACGGTCGGAGCGTCGAGGAGTTGCGCGATTCGGTCGCGCGACTCGCCGCCGAAGGGTACCGCTTCATCCGCTGTCAGCTCGCCGGCTACGGTCCGCCGGCCGGCGATACGGCCGGCGATGCCGCCGCCGCCACCGGCGCCGCCTCTATCATCTCGGCGGCCGATCGCATCGATTCGATCGTCGATATGTTCGAGCGCATTATCCCCGACCTTCCCGACGGCGTGCGGCCGCTTCACGATGTGCACGAACGCTTGCACCCGACCGACGCCATGCGGCTCGCCGAACGCCTCGACCGCTTCGACCTCTTCTTCCTCGAGGACCTCTTCGCTCCGGAGTCGATCGACTGGTTCCGCCGCGCGCGGGAGCGCCTGCAGACACCCCTCGCGATGGGCGAGCTCTTCTGCTCGCCGGCGGAGCTCAACCCGCTTATCGACGAAGGGCTCATCGACTACATCCGGGTCCATCCCTCCTTCTACGGCGGAATCACCCCGTGCCTCGATCTCGCCACCCGATGCGAAGCGAAAGATATACGAACCGCATGGCACGGCCCCGGCGACTTGAGCCCGGTGGGGGCGGCGGCCAACATCCACATGGACTTCGCCGCACCGAACTTCGGGATTCAGGAGTGGGTGGTCAGATCGGAGATCGAGTACGAGATGTTCCCGGGGCTGCCGGCGCCGCATAACGGGAGGATCGACCCGCCGGCCGCGCCCGGTCTCGGAGTCGATATCGATATGCGCGTTGCCGAACGATTCCCGGCCGCCGTCGAGCCGACGCGCTGGACGCATACCCGCTTCGACGACGGCGGACTGACCTGTCCGTAGTGTGGTAGGCTTGCCGCATATGGCACGGATTCTCTGTTTCGGCGATTCGAACACGTGGGGCTCCGACCCTCAGACCGGCGCGCGCCTGGCGGCGGAAACACGGTGGCCGGGCGTTCTCGCTCACCGTCTCGGCGAACCTCACACGATCATAGAGGAGGGGCTTCCCGGCAGGACGACCGTATTCGACGATCCGATCGACGACCTGCTGCCCGGCGACCGCAACGGAAAGCGTTACCTCGTTCCGTGCATGCAGTCACACAAGCCGTTCGATCTCATCATCATCATGCTCGGCACAAACGACCTGAAAACACGCTTCTCGGTGACCGCGGCGGATGTCGCCGAAGGCGCGGAGATGCTCGTCACGCTCGCGCTCGGCAGCGAGTGCGGTCCGGGCGGCGGCGCGCCGGCGGTCCTTCTCGTCTGCCCGCCTCCGATCAGCCCGGCCGGCGACTTTGCCGAGAAGTTTCAGGGGGCGGAGGCGAAGTCGCACCGTTTCGCGAAGGAGTTTGCCCGCGTGGCCGCCGCGGCCGGTTGCCCGCTCGTCGATCTCGGCCTCCACGTGGCGCCGAGCAGTGTCGACGGATTACACTTCGACGCCGCCGGTCACGCAACAATCGGTGCGGTTATCGCCGAAGGGGTCTCCCGGATACTTGACGGATAAACATCTCCCGAATATTCTTCTTCTCACCTTACGAATTGAGGAGGTTTTTGATGTTAGTGCTTGCAAACGTGGTGCCTCTGTTCGGGGGTCGGACGACGTAGACCCACGCCGTATTCGTAGAATCCGGCTGATCACCTGCCGCCGCCCCTTCCTGAGCAAACCCACCAGTCACTCCGCGGCCTGACCGCCGCGTCCCGCTCGATCGAACAGAGCACACACAATCCGGACACCATCTCGTGACGCTACGAGGGATATCTCCGTGTCGAGACAGCAAACGCATGTCCGCCGGACAACAGAGAGCTTTGTCTGCGGCAACTGCGGCCGTACCGTTACTCCGCCGGACGGCGGTACGGCGAACAGGAATCACTGCCCTCACTGCCTGTACTCGCTCCACGTCGACCTGCGTCCCGGCGATCGAAGGTGCGGCTGTCGCGGACTCATGACGCCTATCGCGATCTGGGTGCGAGGCGACGATGAATGGAGCCTTCTCCACCGCTGCGAGCGCTGCGGCTTCATCCGCGCGAACCGAATCGCGGGCGACGACTGCGAGAACGCGCTGCTTGCGGTGGCTGAACGGCCGCTGTCGAGGCTGCCGTTCCCGGCCGGGAAGGTGCGCAGTCATGGGTAACGACGCCGCGCTGGAAAGATGGGGCTGGGACCGCCTCTGGGCGGAGGCAGCCGGGCCCGCCCACCGCGGGCGGCGCCTGCCCGCCCGGGTGGTGCGGCACTCGCACCACCACTACGAGGTCGTCGCCGCACCGAAGGGCGAACGGGCTGCGACCACCGTTTCCGGGGCATTCTCGTATCGTGCCGCCGGGCCCGCCGACTATCCGACTGTCGGGGACTGGGTGCTCGTCGACGGCGAGAGCGGTCGCATCGAGCTTGTGCTGCCGCGGCGGACGGCGATCAGCCGATCGGTCGCGGGTGACGAGAGCCTGGAGCAGGTTATCGCGGCAAACATCGATATACTCTTTCTCGTCTTCGGCCTCGACGGCGGCCGGAACTACACCGCCGGAATGCTCGAGCGCTCGCTCGTTGCGGCTCGCGGCTCGGGTGCTCGCCCCGTCGTGGTGCTCAACAAGTGTGACTGCGCCGACGACTCGACAATCGCGAAGGTGGAGTCGGAAGTGCACGGTTGTGCACCCGATCTGTCGGTTCACATTGTGAGTGCAGTGAACGACATCGGTATCGAGGCGCTGCTCGGCGAGGCTTCGCCCGGGGAGACCATCGGTATGCTCGGCAAGAGCGGAGTCGGTAAATCGGCGCTCGTGAACGCGTGCCTGCGTCTGTCCGATCGCGCGGGTGAACCGACCGCGCGTACCGGTGCCCAGCGAAACGACGGGAAGGGGCGTCATACCACGAGTGACAAGCAGTTCTACCTCCTGCCCACCGGGGCCGTTATCGCCGACGTCCCCGGGCTTCGCGAGCTGAAGCTCTGGGGCGATGTTCATACGCTCGACAGCGCCTTCCCCGATATCGAGGAGCTCGCCGCCGAATGCCGCTTCAGCGACTGCGCACACAACGGTGAGCCGGGTTGCCGGGTACAGGAGGCGCTTGCCACCGGAGAGCTCTCGCTCGACCGCTTCTCCCGATATCTCGACTACCTGCGCGAGCTCGCATTCCTCGAGCGCCGCCGGGACCAGCGCGCATTGCTCGACGAGCGGAAGAAGTGGAAACGTATTGCGCAGCATTCACGCCGCTTTCGAAAAGGAGGGTGATGGGAATCCCCGCGGCCCGGGATCAACGCCGGTCGGGCAGCAGCTTCAGCAGCACGGTAGCCGCCGGCATGAGCAGCCCGACCGCCACGAACCCGGCGCCGAACGAGCCGCGCTCCGCCAGGTAGCC
>SLAN01000288.1 GCA_007126865.1 Spirochaetales bacterium
CTCTCGAAGGAGTATGAGTCGACGATACTACTTTCTACTTATCACCCTCCCGGTGTCGCTACTCATCGCTGCGACCGCCTGTTCGAGCGATCCGATTGCAGACTACTACGCAGTCGGAGAGAGCTCCGTACAACGCGAGAACCGCCGCCTCCTCTCGTTACTCGACGAAAGCGAGAATCCCGAGCGCGCGATCGTCGTTCGCAGACTCGCGGGCAATCTACGCGAGGCCGGCTATACCGACCGCATGGTTCATCTTCTTACGACACAGGTAGAGCGCAATCCGGACGATCCGTACAACGGCTATTATCTGTTTCTGATTGGACGCGCGTATCAACGCTCGGCAAACAACGAGTTCGCCCGGAGATATTTTCGTCGCTCCCTCAACGATTATCCGGATGTGGATATCAACGGATCGAGCGTCCATTTCGCAGCGCTCGATGCACTGAGCGGAATGAGCGACGACCCGCGAGAACGGATCGTCTATTACGAGCAGCTGCTCGATCGGTTCCCTTCCCGAATCGACGAGGGAAGAATTCACTACTATATGGGTCGAACCTACGAGAATCTCGTCGACTGGGACCGCAGTCAGCGGGCGTACGAGCGCTTTCTGGCATCGCCGAACACCGAGATTCCGGGCGCCTCGGACGCCCATGGCACGGTACGTCGCAAGTTGCAGTTCGCACGCTCGTCCCGGGACTGGACATTCGAGAGTCTCGAAGAGCTCGTGAACGTAGTTCGCACGGCGCTCGCAAACAGGGACTCGAATACGCTGCGACGCTATCAGACAGGAGTAGATTTTTTCGCAGCCTCTCCTCAACAGGATCCAACCGATGCGAACAGCACCTTCGGCTTCAACATCGAGGTGTTTCTGAGTCGGTCGAACGTACGCACGGCAAGCGAGTTCTCGGTCAACTCGAACGACCGGGAGGCGTACCTGCAGACTACCGGATGGGCAGAGCGATTCTCCACCTGGTATTTCTACTTCCGTCGCATAGATTTTCCGGCCGATCCGGAAGTACACGGCAATTGGGAATGGGCCGGCATTCGCTTCGGAGAGGTGCACTGACGCGCTCCGGAGGCATCGTGCGACCGGTTGCGCGCTCCTCTTTCGGTTTTTTGCCCCTTCTTCGCCGCACATTGTTGACGGGAGCCCTGCTGCTCGCGGCGTCGCCCGCCATCGACGCCTCGTCCGGCGATAATCCGCGTCCGGAGCCATTACCGGAGCGCCAGGTCATTGCCGGGCCTTCGGTCTTTTCGAACCCCGACATCTCCTGGTCGCCGGAAATCGGCCGGTACATCGAGCTGTATTCCGGACCCGCGGGCCTGAACTACATCTCCCGGTCGCTCCGTGCTGGTTTACCGTACCGCGATTTCATAGTGCAACAACTCGAAGCGCGTCGAATGCCCCGAGAGTTGTACTATCTGGCGCTCATCGAATCGAACTTCGACGCTACCGCCGTCTCGCGATCCGGTGCGGTCGGTTTGTGGCAGTTCATGGAAAACTCCGTCGAAGAGTGGATGGTTATAAACGCGGAAGTCGATGAACGACGAGATTTCTACAGATCGACTCACGCGGCGCTCGAGAAGCTGGCCTGGAACTTCACAGTGCTCGAAGACTGGCTGCTCGCGATCGCAGCATATAATGCCGGTCTCGGGCACGTCCGGCGTGCGATTGAGAGCGCAGGAACGCGCGATTACTGGCGACTCGCCGAGGCAGGGCTCCTTCCCGATCAGACGGTGGATTATGTGCCGAAGTTCCTTGCGATAGCGTGGATTGCAGAGCACGGCGGACGCCACGGTTTGCCATGCTACTGGCTGGAGCCGCTCGAATGGACACGTGTCGAAGCACCCGGCGGTATCGAGCTCGACACGATAGCCGAGCTCGCCGGCATCCCCACCGATGCGCTCCACTCGTGGAATCTTCACCTGAACAAACGCAGAACGCCCGTCGGTTCGGTGACGTATCCACTGAACGCTCCTCTTCGCTATCACGGCCGGCTCGAGTCGGCGGTCGATATCGTATCGCCTTACGACACACTCATCGAGCGCTCGCGAAGTGCCGATAGTACGCAGTAGAGAAGTCATGAATCACCGCAAATGGCTTACACCGATATTCATTCTGCTTATCACAACGGCGCTCGGCTCGCCCTCCGAAAACGAGCCTGCGGTGCGCTTCGATTCGCGAGTTGAGTGGAGTGAGGGAGTGCTCATCGTAACCGGGGAGACCGAAGTGGAGCCGGATTACGCCGGCGCTACAGCACGCGCCGAGCGGCGTATTCTCTCGAAGCGTGAGACCGCCTTCCGGCGAGCCGTGTTCGATCTTCCGATAACATCGGCGGACACCGGTGCAGAGCTCGCCGCGAAAGACGAGGAGATCACCGGCATTCTCGACGATCGCGAAGCGCTCGGCAGCACGACGGGAGTCCGCCCCTCCCGTGATCTCGGATCGGCATCAGTCGAGCTGCGCTATCCGATAGCCGAGACAATTGCTTCGGTATTCCAGCGTCATTCGATCCCCCGACCGGTTCCCTCCTCCGCTTCCTGGGTTCCGACAACCGACTTTACCGGTCTCGTAATCGATGCTCGCGGAACGCTTCCGGTTCACGGCGAGGATCGTGATGCGGCGCTGAAACCGGTACTCCTGCCGCGAATCTACGACTCGAAGATGCGCCTGGTACTCGACGCGGCCATGATCGAGCCGGAGTTCCTGGAACAATGGGGCATCGCAGGCTACACAACCGATGCAACCCTCACGGACCTCGAGGAGCGGATCGGGTCGAATCCGCTCTTCGTGGCGGCCGACCGTGCATTCGGCATTTTGCCCGCAAATCCGGTGATTCCCCACGAAACCGCGGAGCAGCTGATTACTCGCGACTCCAATCGGGAAATGCTTGCCGAAGGCAGAGTCGTGATCGTTCTCGACGCGGACGAGCTCCGGTAGACGACAGACACGTTCACTCCCACGGGAGCGCGCGGCGCGCGTGTCCTTCACGGCTGACACTCCTTCACGCTTGACTCTGCTCAGTAGCGCTGTGGTAACTTATACGTGGAATATCGCGGAACCGGGTACTTACAGCAATGAAAACACACCATCTCGCACCTGTGCTCATTCTCGTTCTTTCGGTGATTCTGCTCGGCGCCTGTTCCGGAGGGGATTTGGGCACCGGGGTCGTAATCTGGTCGACCGACGAGCTTGACGCCTCGCCCGGCGAGTTGATCCGCGTGCTCGAGGAAAACAGATCGACCGACAGCTACCTCGTACAGATCGACGATCAACAGCCTCAGAGCGTTGCACGCTTTCGTATTCGGCTCTTCGACTCCAGGGAGGGAGCCGAGCAGTTCGCCGAGGAATTCTCGGATGTAGCTCCTTTATACGCGCGATCGCGACAACGCGCCCTGCCGGTACGAAATCGTCCCGACACCGACAGCCGTGCGGTGTATCGACTCCAGGAAGATGAGCTCGTGAAGGTCCTGGAAGTAGCCGAGGAAGAAGTCACCATTTCGGGACTCACCGGCCGGTGGCACCGAGTCCTCACTGAAACCGGATCCGAAGGCTGGTCTTTCGGCTATTCGCTGAACGTTTACGACGTTCACGAGGGGCTCGCTGCAAACGATCGAGACTCCGACATTCCGTCGCTCGGTCAGGAAGTACTCGACAACGTATGGCGCCCCAGCGA
>SLAN01000245.1 GCA_007126865.1 Spirochaetales bacterium
AGAGTATCGTCACCCAGATAACCAATTCCAGGCCACCGATATAGATTGCGGCGAGCGCGAGAGCCGTTTGCGTGGAGATGGAATAGTGCGGAATAACCTCGAGCTCGTAGACCTGAGAGAGGAATGACGCAGCCGAGAGTAGGACGAGGGCGAAGACGTACTGAGTAAAATCGAGGTTCGGCAATCCAGCGGCAACGACATAGACACTCGCCACCGCTATCACTACCAGATACAGCCGCGCCTTGAGAGACATCGACCAACCATACCACAGCCGCATTTCCCCGTGCAACGAAGCAACAATTGAGAACCGCTGCACGACGGCTCGAACGTAACGCTGCTGCTTAAGCTCTATAGAATGGAATGATGAACAAGTGAGAGAAAGGTTTTACAGTCGGAAATTGGAAGAAGAGAATCACTGCGAAAACGCCGGGCTGTTATGCTCTGCCCATCAACCGGCGTTTTCGCAGTATAGATAGCGTGAATACCGATCAGCCGGTCCACTTGACGGTGGCGGCGAGCACGGCCGCGAGAGCCGCGAGCGTCACGATCGTATAAAACGAGCGCGTTCCGAAAACCTTCGTGATCGCGTCGGTTACTCGCTCAGCTGCCTTCTCATTATATCCCTGCCACTTCATACGACACCTCCTGAATGATCTCGGCCGGCACACCCTCCCGTATCCAAGAAAACATACCGGCTTCTTCGTTACCTGGAAGTTTGCCATAACAAATTCGGAACTGTCAAGCTTTAAATTCAGTATATCGGCGAAAATTCGCATTTATTGAGCGAATTCGGACGAAATCTTCTACCGAATCCGGTCGAATCGCGCATTGCCTTACGGAGTGGATGCCTATGGCGCGCCTTTCCGGTCAGGTAGTACGGCGACCACGACCGTGCCCGGGGCCGGGAAACACCGGCGCAGCACTCCCGGTCGCGCTTCAGAGGGAGTCCGTTATCATGGCGAAAACCGTTGAGAGAATGGGGAAAGGTAATGCGTGCGGCGGCACACACAGAGACAAACGTCATCGGTGGACCATCTGCACTGACTCGATATGACCGTGCCATAACTGCTCCCCGCTCGGAGCTGTCTCACGATCGGCCGTGCGCGACTGATAAGCAAAAGAGAGGCGGCGCTGCGGTCATGGCCGACCGCATCTACTCAATTATCCTACGGCCGTTCGTCGGTTTGCGCAACACACTGACCCGCCGCCGCACGCATTCGGCGCCGGCCGAAGCGATCGCCGATCGCAGTCAAGCTTACGACGGTCAAAGAGAGCACTATGCCCGGAAGCAAGGTAACCCATGGCGCGGCGTCGAAATACGCCCGGCTTCCTTCCTGCAGCATGCGACCCCACGACGGATACGGTGGGGGTAGTCCGAGGCCGAGGAAGCTCAGGGTTGCTTCGGCTCCGATCGCCGCACCGAGGCACGTGGCGAGATACGCGACGATCGGCGGGCCCGCGGCCGGCAGAATGTGCCGAATCACGATATATCCTGCACCCGCCCCGGTTGAGCGAACGACGAGCACATACTCCTCGTTCACGACCGAGAGTGCCGCCGAACGGGCAACCCTGGTCACGAGCGGCACAAGCGAGATCGCAATGGCTCCGGCTACCGCCGCGGCAGACGGGGAGAACACCACGACAACGAGTAGCGCCATGACGAGAAACGGAAACGCGAGCAGGAGGTCTACTGCACGTTGGATCACAATATCGAACCGCCCACCGGCGTACGCGGATGCCGTCCCGATCGCTGTGCCCGCGGCGCCGGCCGCGAACACCGAGGAGAGTGCAACGATTATCGACACCCGCCCGCCGTGGAGTGTGCGGCTGAATACATCCCTGCCGAAGCCGTCGGTTCCGAACAGGTGCTCGGCTCGTGGCGCAACGAGCCGCCGGCCGACGTCCTGTTCGAGCGGGTCGTATGGTGCGAGTAGATCGGCTGCAAGTGCGCCCGAGACGATGAGCACGACGATAGTAACCGACGCAATCAAGCCGAGCGCCGCGTGTCTCGACTCCCGGCTACATTGATTCACGGCGTTCGCCTCCCGTAACGCACGCGGGGATCGGTTACTGCATAGGCAATGTCGATCGCGAAGTTCACTAGTAGAACGAGCACTACGAGCACCATCGCCGAGCTCTGCACTACCGGATAATCGCGAGCGAGGGCAGCTCGCACGATTCCGCGTCCGATTCCGGGCAACCCGAAAATCACCTCCACCACAATGGCTCCGCTGATCAGTACTCCGAGCTGCAAACCGACGACCGTCGCCAGGGTGATAAAGGCGTTCGGCAGCGCGTGCGTCACTACTACTCGCGCCTCGGAAATCCCCCGGGCCCTCGCGCTCTGTGCGTAGTCGCTGTCGAGCACGTCGACGAGTCGCGCCCGAGTTACCCGCACAATGTGCGGCGCGTACGTCAGCGTGAGAAGCACCACCGGCCAGAGCATGATCTCCAGGTGCTCGCGAGGATGCTCGACAAGCCCGGAGTAGATTATCGGAGCCGACCACCCGAAGAGTCGCAGTAATAGCCACACAAGCAACAGCGCGGCAAAGAGAGTCGGTACCGAGAGCGCTATTCGCGACGAGGTCTGTATGACCTCGTCGATCCATCGTCCGCGTCGGAGCGCAGCCAGTACGCTCGCCGGTACGGAAACTGCAACCGAAACGAGCACAGCGTACGCGGTCAGCAAGGCGGTGACCGATATCTGACCGGCTATGATGCTTCGGACACGCTCGCCGGTCTCGAGCGAGCGACCGCCGAGCTCGTCGCTGACTATGCTTCCCATCCATCGAAGATATTGCACGAGCAACGGCTCATTCAGTCCCAGCTCCTCGCGCAGGATCTCTCTCATCTCCACGGTGTGAGGTGTATCGGCAAGAATTGCGAGCGCGACATCGCCCGGGAGCACCCGCATAACCGCGAACACCACCATCGAGGAGATGATAGCGGTAGGGATGGTGAGCGCAATCCGACGAGCGATATACCGGCTCACGAATACCCCCACGGCTGCGGCTTCGCACTCGGCGAACCCATTCGAGCGATCTTCGTCTCGGTCGGCGCCGTCATAGATCGAGCCATACCGTCGCGAAATCGGTGTGCGTGTGCATGTCTTCCGGTGGAACGACAACACCGCGCACATAGGATCGATACGCCACCACATCGATCGATTCGGCGACCGGAATGATGTAGGTCTGCTCGTAGAAGAGGTACCGTGAGATCCGTCGCCACACCTCTACTCGCCGCTCGGCGGTGAGCGAGTCGCGTAATTGGCGATACAGCTCGTCGAGGTTCTCATCATCGTGTTTCGAGTAGGCATCCGGATTGTACTTGTATCGCCCGTATACCGATTCGGTTCCCTCCGGAATCGGCGACGGGGTAAGACGCCCCTGCTGAGAGTCGTAATCGAGACTCACCCGCGCTCGATTCCACTCCCCCTCGTCAACCAGCTGGAGTTGGAGATCGATGTTCAGCCCCGCCAGTTGCGCCTTCAGATACTCTCCGCCCTCCGGCATGATCGCGCGCGTCAGATGTCCCATGGCGAAGCCATCGGCGTATCCCGCCTCCGCCATCAGTCGCCTCGCCTCTCTTCTCCGGATATCGAGCGGTGCGGTATCGTACCGGGGCCAGTTAATGAACTCCGTGGGAACCTCGATATCGCCCG
>SLAN01000075.1 GCA_007126865.1 Spirochaetales bacterium
CACGATATCGGCCAGCGAAAGATTTGCGTTGAGCGCCGCGAGCTTGCGCCGTAGCGGCTCGTCGAACGGAGTGAAATCCGCCTTGTAGACGAGCTCGTGCTCGACCTCCGCCCACGCATCCTGAAGAATGGTGCGCAGTTGAATCTCGCAAACGAGCCGCGAGTCGAGATCGAAGCTCTCCACAAGATGTTGCGGAATGGTCACCAGGTAGTGGATCGACTCGTAACCGAACTCGTGGAAGCTGTACTGCGCACCCTTCTGCTCCCGCTCGACCACCGTATACTCACGGTCGATCATATGCTCGCAGTGACGAATATCCTCGATAAACGGGCAGACCAGGCGCATACCGATGACGTCGGTCGGCAAATGGTAACTCGTCGCCCCGGCGTCTGCCTGGGTTCGCTCATGCTGTGACTGCTCCGCGTACCGGCGTCGAATGAGCTTGGAGTAGAGGCTCTCGAACGACTTGACGCGATACTTGATCGTCGGTTGCAGGCCGTAACGCGAACAGGTATGCCAGATCTCGCGCTGCATCTGAAAGAGCGCCTTGCCGTACCGATCAATCTGCCGCTCGTACCAGCGCCTTACCTGCTCCCGGTTTTCGAGGGGCAAGTCAACGGTTATCATATCGACTCATTCCGGACACTATACCAGAAGGCTATCAGCGAATGACCGAAGCCGCAACGTGGAGAGCGATAGTATGAAGCGATCATTCACCATTCTCGACGGATTCTTTCTTCTCGTCCTCATCGGCTTGACCGTCGCATTCTTTTCGGTCATTCGCCCGTTCCTCATATCGATATTCGTGGCAGCGATAGTCGCCTCGGTCTGCTATCGGCCGTACCAATCGATCGCTGCCCGCCTCGGGAATAGACGTCATCTGACCGCCGCTCTTGCCGTCACCGCGTTGCTCGTTGCGATCGCCGTTCCGCTCCTTCTCGCCGGACTCATGGTGTACACCGAGATCGCCGGTGGGTACGAGTACATCAGACAGAACTGGCCCGAGTTGAGCGAACGGCTGCAGGAGGTCGAGCTCTTCGCCGCAATCGAGGATATACCGATCGTTTCGCAGGCCCTCTCCCAGCTCGACTTCGGCACAATTCAGCTCGACGAAGTGTTACGAAACGCGTTGTCGCTCTCCGCCGATTTCCTCGTCGCGGCAACCCAGGCGAGTTTCGCCAATATCGCAAGCGCCATTCTGAACTTCTTCATCTTCCTCGTGCTCTTCTTCTTTCTGCTCGTCGACGGTGAAGCGCTCTTACGGCGGGTGCGAGCGCTCATTCCGCTTTCCTCCGGCGAGGTCGACCGGATCAGCGGGAGCGCACAGGACATTATCACCGCCACCCTCCTGACGAACTTCGGGCTCGGAATCGTCGAGGGAAGCATCGGTGCACTCTATTTCTCGCTGTTCGGCCTGCCGAGTCCGTTTCTCTGGGGGATGGTTATGGTCCTCTTCAGCATTATCCCCATGATCGGGGCCAATTTCGTCATGCTGCCCGCCGGCATACTGTTAATCGTGACCGGATCTCCGATTCGAGGTCTCGCCCTCATGGCCCTTTCCACCGCCACGGTCGCAATCACGCAGAACGTCGTTCGTCCGTGGATTCTCGGCGATCGCAGCGGCCTCCATCCTGCGCTGGTGCTCATGTCGACGCTCGGCGGTATCGCGTTGCTCGGTCTGATCGGGTTTCTCGTAGGTCCTCTTCTCGCCGCGCTCTTCGTGGTTATCTGGACAGAGTTCGGCACCCGGTTCCAGCCCGAGCTCGCGACGCGTGACGGCGCCGCGTTGAATGCCGGTCCCGGATCGCCCGGGACGCGACGCTCGGTCACCGGAGGTGAGAAGATCGGGCGGCGGAGATTGCGAGCCGGACCGACGGGTCGCCAGGCATCTCGTCGGCGGCCGTCGGGTCGATAGGCATCTGGTCGGCGGCCGTCGGGTCGCCAGGCATCTCGTCGGCGGCCGTCGGGTCGATAGGCATCTGGTCGGCGGCCGTCGGGTCGCCAGGCATCTCGTCGGCGGCCGTCGGGTCGGCAGTCACCGAATCCAGGGTAGCCGTTTCGAGCCCGGCGGGCACGAGGCAGGCCCGCTCTCAATAGAGACGGATTTCACCGGATATGGCGCTCGATCATCCCGGTCGTCACCGCCCGCCGCCGGCAGATTTCCGCGAAGAAACGCGCGCTCTCCCGCGGCGCACGGCGCTGCGAATCGAAGTCGACGTAGACCAGCCCGAAGCGAGCAGTAGTCCCTTCGCTCCACTCGAAGTTATCGGTGAGCGTCCAGTGGTAGTAGCGACGCACATCAACACCGTCTTCGATCAGGCGGTGAATCTGGTACAGGTGGTCGTATATGTAGCGACTCCGAAATGCATCGCGACTGTCACACGTGCCGTTCTCGGTGATGTAGATCGGGAGCGAATAGCGCTCGGCGAGCCACCGCACGACACGATAGAGTCCCTCCGGATAGCGTTCCCACCCGAGATCGTTCACCGGAGCACCTTCCAGACTCATGCGTCGCCCGAACCCGATCGCGGGATTCGGCACGAAGTGGACGATATCGCGCGAGTAGTAGTTCACGCCGATGAAATCGGCCCAGCGTCGCTTCCCCTCGCCGGACGCCCCGGTCATGGCGGAGACGAAGATCCCCTGGCTCATGCGCTCGTAGAAGCGTGCCATGAAACGGTCCGCAACACGATCGGTAGCCGGATCAAAGACGCGCAGATGGTGAGCGACGCCGACATTCGGCTCCGGCCTGCCGAGCTCGGTGCTGATTCGATGAATGGTTTCGTAGGCGGCACGGTGTGCACGCACCATATGACGGCGACCACGGAAGAAACGGCGAATGCTCTTACGCCCGGGCGGCCACACACCCATTACGTAGCCGAATATCAGATAGATGTTCGGTTCGTTGATCGTTATCCAGTCGTCGACGAGATCGCCGAGACGCCGGACGACCACTTCGGCAAAGCGCAGATAGCACTCGATCGACCGCCGCGACATCCATCCACCCATATCCTCGAACCAGAGCGGATGCGAAAAGTGATAGATGGTAAGAAGGGGCACGATACCGGCGTCTCGCAGCCGCTGCAGCTCGTCGCGGTAATGGGCGATCGCCTCCTCGTCACAGCGGCCCGGTTCCGGCTCGATCCGGCTCCACTCCACCCCGAGACGGTAGGTATGGCAACCGAACTCGGTCAGAAGCGCGGTATCCTCGGCCACCCGATTCCAGTGGTCACATGCCACCGACGGATCGCTGCCGTCCTTCACGTGCCCGCCTTCGAACCAGCGATACCAGTTGTTGTTCCGATCGCCACCTTCGATCTGTGTAGCGGCCGTCGCTGCGCCGAGCAGAAAGCCGTCCGGCAGGCTGAACGGTTCAATGGTCATATCGTGACCTCGCGCCGGACGCTACCGGCCGGCATCGCGGCGCTTCAGAAACTCGGCGACGCCGAGCTGCTCGAGCTCAGCCGCTGCCGACTCCACGCCGCGGCGCGAATCGTCAAACCGCTTCTGAAGTCGTACCGCGAGGGCATCGTCCTCGATAGCAAGAATTCGGGCGGCGAGCAGCGCCGCATTCGTCGAATTGTTGATCGCAACGGTGGCGACGGGAACCCCGCGCGGCATCTGCACGATGCTCAGAAGCGAATCGAGTCCCGACAGACTC
>SLAN01000136.1 GCA_007126865.1 Spirochaetales bacterium
AGAAGCTCTCGTTGAACAGTCCGATCGGGATCGGTTTTACGGCACCGGCGGTGAATCCGTGTTTCTCGACGAAGGCGGCGATTCGATCGCCCGGTGTGCGTTGTGCATTCATCGGTACGGTCTCAGCGGCAGAGCGATCGAAGTGTGGCGAAGAAGCCGGGGAACGTAATCGCGGCCGCCTCTGCTCCTTCGATCGCAACCTCGTCGCCGGCTGCGAGACCGGCGAGCGCGAGCGCCATGACCACCCGGTGATCGCCGTGCCCGGAAACGCGGCCGCCGGATATCGCTCCGGGGTACACGGTAATCCCGTCGCGGTGCTCGTCGGTGCGGATTCCCAGCTTGCCCAGCTCCTGTGCCATGACGGCAACCCGGTCGGTTTCCTTCTCCCGCGCCTGGGGGACATTGCCGAGATGCAGCGGATCGCCGCATGCCGCCCCGGCGACCGCCAGCGCCGGCAGGGCGTCGGGTGTGGCGTTCAGGTCGAACGAGCCCCCTGCGAGCGAGCCGTAACCGGGACTCTCGAGTCGGATCGTGCGCGGGCGGGGGCGGCTTACCGTGCATCCCATCGCTTCCAGCATATCCAGAACCGCACGGTCGCCCTGCGGATCGTCGTCATGCAGCTCGCGGACGGTGACCGACCCGCCGGTGATCGCTGCGGCAACGAAGAGAAAGGTGGCGCTCGAGTAGTCGCCGGGAACATCGGCGCGGAATGAGCGATACGACTGGTTGCCGGAGATGAAAAAGCGTTCGTAGCCGTCGCGGCGGTACTCGATCTGCTGCCGGTCGAGCCACCAGAGCGTCATATCGACGTACGGCCGTTCCCAGAGCAGGGGAACTTCGATCGTGCAGTCGCCGGTCGCAAGCGGGCAGGCGAGCAGGAGCGCGCTGAGGTACTGGCTCGTCGGGCATTCGATGGTCGTCGCTCCGCCGGCGATCCCGCCGCCGACCGAAAGCGGTGCGCACCCGTTGCCGCCGTGCGAATACGCCTGAGCGCCGAGGTCGGCGAGTGCGGCAAGCAGGTTTGCCGCGCTGCGCCGGCGTATCTGCTCGTCGCCGGTGAACCGGGAGAGACCGGCGGCGGTCGCCGCTACGCCCATCGCAAGATAGAGTGTTGTGCCGGAGTTGCCGACATCGATCGGGTCGCCGGCGGCGTTCGGACGGCCTCCGGTGCCGGTTACGAGCAGCGCCTCCCGGTCGGTTTCCACGATATCCGCACCGAGTGCGCGGCAGGCATGAATGCAACTGCTCGCGTCGTTGCTTTCGAGCGGATGATCGATGCGACTGACTCCCTCGGCAAGCGAGGCGATGAGCAGGGCGCGAATGGTGTGTGACTTGCTTGCCGGCGCCTGGCAGGTGCCGTCGACGACTGCCGGTGTCATGCGTTCGATCATGGTAGATGTCCTCGATCGTAGCTGATGCCCGCGACCGCGCTCAAGAGGCCGGGGCGCGGTGTCGACTCTGAGAATATATGCGACGACGAAGCGTGTGCACTCTTATTGCCATAATTCTTCTCGCTCCGGTGCCCGCCGCGGCACTCTATTTCGAGTATCCGGACGCCGATCTGGTACTCGATCTGCCGATCGGCTGGCGGTTGAGCGAGAGCTCGAACGGCGGGGCAGCTGCCGATTCGGCCTGGCTTTTCGAGCACGGCGATGTGCGAGCCGAGCTTTTCGTGAGCCGTTCCGCGGGCGCCACGATCGATGAAGCGCTCGACGGTGCCGCGGAGAGTGTTGGTGCCGCCGGCGATGTGGCGGTTTTCGATTATGCCGGCGAAGAGGCTTTCTTCTCCGACGTGGAGCTCAGCGGTGACCGCAGCGGCTACCTCATGGCGATCGAAGTCGACGGGCGTATCGCGGTGCTCTTCGTTACCGCACCGTCGCACGCTCGCCTCGACGCCGAAGAAGAGCTTCTGTCGGTAGCCGATTCGCTGGTTCCGGTCGAACCGCTTCCAGGACCGGTGAGTGTCTTCTTCGAGGGAACGGTGTTCGATGAGGAGGATGTGGAGATTCCCTTCCCCGGTCCGAACGGCCGGGGGCTTTCCGGCGAAATCCCGGTAACCTTCTCCGCCGGGCCGAACGCCGTGGAAACCGGCCATATCCTGGTCAGTCGCGAGGCGACGATCCTCGAGCGCTACGAGTTCACTGAATTCTCGAACGGTGACGGACGCTCGCTTGCGCCGTCGAGTGAACAAGATCCGAAGTGGTTGCGCGCCTGGCGCCGCTATTTCCGGCGGATCTATCGCGACAGCTATGTGCGAGTCGAACGGCTCGCCGACGAAATCGATTCGCTGTTCGACTCGAACGCCACCGCGGAAGAGGAGCGTGCGGATGTGGTGCTCTCGTGGTTGCAGTCGTTCGAGTTCAGACAGGCGCAGAATCCGGGGCTCTTCCAGACGACCGCAGAGAGTCTCATGACCGCGAGTGGCGACTGTGACAGCCTTGCGGTGATCTACGTGGCGCTCCTCGACCATCTCGGCATCGAGGCGCAGCTGTTGGTAAGCACCGAGCACGGGCACGCGATCGCGATCGTCGACTCCGGCGATGCGGCGAGCGGCAACGGTGAGATTAGCGGTGAGCCGAAGGGGACTGCGAGCCCGGCGGGTTCGCCGGAGGGCGGACGGTTCGAGATCGAAGGTCGGGAATTCCTGCCGGCGGAGATGACCGCTGCGTGGCCGCTCGGCAAGATTGCCGCCGGCCACGCGGACGCGGCCGGCTGGCATGTCGTCGATTTGCGGTAGCTTGCCGGAGATTCGCTTCCGCGAGCGCGACGAGCTCATGACTCGGCAGCGGTCGAAGCGACGCCCCGCAACAGGAGCGAGGCGTGACCGCTGCGCCGCTTCTACTTCTGCAGCTCGCGGAAGGTGCGGCGAATGTCCTCGGTGCCGAGTCCCTGGTGCAGCGTATGCTCGGCGAGCCCGCCTGCGCCCTGCCGATGCGTGCCCAGATGTGCGTAACGAGGGGTGAGACCGCGCTCGAGCAGCCAGGTGCCGAAACGGACGCCGAGGCCGGTTCGCGAGTTCTGTGCCTCCACGAGGAGTACGGCCGGAGAGTTGCCGAGACGCTTCATCATCTCTTCATCAACCACATTCAGTGTGCCTTTGTTGATGAGTCCGACATCGATCCCCGACTCGCGCAGCTGCTCGACTGCGTCCATGCAGCGGTGGAGCATCTCGCCGTACGTGACGATATACCCGGCGGTGCCGGAGCGCACCACATCGTCCTTACCCGGCTCGAAGCTGTAGCCGGCCTCCGCGGAGAAGAAGTGCTTTGAGCCGTCTTCGGTCAGCACATACGGTACGGTACTGCGCGTGGAAAAGACGAAACGCATGCCCGGATCGTTGAATACGCGCTGTACCATCGCGCGCAGCTGGTGCGTGTCGGCCGGGAAGTAGAGTCGAGTGTGCTCGGAGAGCTCATCCACGCCGTTGTCGGCGAAGAAAACGTTAATGCCGTAATGACATGTGTTGTCGGCGATATCGTCCACGCCGGCGTGGGAGAAGTGGCACAGGACGTTGCTTTCGTTCAGCCGCGCCATGGTGATCTCGGAGACGACCATCTCCAGAAACGCGCTGAACGTAGAGAAGACGCCCTGCCGGCCCTCTTCGAAGCCGAAACCGGCGGCCGCGGAGAAGTTGCCGCGCTCCATGACGCCGCCCT
>SLAN01000029.1 GCA_007126865.1 Spirochaetales bacterium
ATAAAACGACACTGTCTTTTAAAGTGGTTCCTGTTCCAAGACAGATTAGTTCTCACTGCGGCGTGGCTTTGCTTTTTTCGGTTAAGGACAAAAAGGACGTGGAAAAGATAGCTGTACAAAAGGGGCTGTCGATTGAAGAGTTTCATGTACTGTAGCTAGAGGGGGTTTATCAGTGACCATATATTTCGATAACGCAGCGACAAGTTGGCCCAAACCTGAAAAGGTATACCGGGCGATGGATCACTTTATGCGGGAAGTTGGCGCCAATCCCGGCCGCTCAGGGCACCGCCAATCTATTGAAGCGGGGAGAATCATCTATCTTGTTCGAAAAAGTCTAGCGGAAATGCTGGGGGTCTGTTCTGAAGACCGGGTTATTTTGGCGCTAAACGCCACCGATGGTTTGAATATGGCCATTAAAGGGACAGTTGAACCAGGAGATCACATCATCACCAGCTCCATGGAGCACAATGCGGTGATGAGGCCTTTGAGAGGGCTGCAGGATCAAAAAAAGATCGAATTAACCATCGTGCCTTGCAGCGAACAAGGGTATCTAGATCCTGATGATATTAAAAAGGCTGTCCAAAGAAACACAAAAACGATCATCCTTAATCATGCTTCCAATGTAACGGGAAACATTTTGCCGGTCAAGGAAGTAGGAGAGATTGCTAAAAACCATCATTTGCGATTGATTGTAGATGGGGCACAAACAGCGGGGGTTCTTCCGATTGACATAGACGATTTGGGCGTTGACATCTATGCTTTTACAGGTCACAAAGGTCTTTTGGGTCCTCAAGGAACGGGAGGGCTTTGTTTAGGGAATCAAGTTTCTCTAAAGCCCTGGAGGGAAGGGGGTACGGGCAGCCGCTCAGAAAGCGACAGGCAGCCGGATTTTCTTCCTGATTCTCTAGAGGCCGGGACTCCGAATACAGTAGGAGCAGCGGGACTAAAAGCAGCTTTGGATTTCCTTCTTCATACCGGTATTGATCAAGTTCGCGACAAAGAACTGGCTTTGACTCAAAGATTGTGGGAGGGGCTTGACACCATCAAAAGGGTCAAAATGTACGGACCGGCTGTTCGAAAAGACGCTGTGGCTGTAGTTTCTTTTGTGGTAAACGGGCAAGATCCTGCTGTGACGGCCTTAACCCTAGAAGAAAAAGGGGGCATTGCCTGCCGCACCGGTCTGCATTGTGCGCCTCATGCGCATAAAACCATCGGGTCGCATCCGACAGGAACCATTCGTTTTAGTTTGGGTATCTTTAATACCCCAGAAGAGGTGGACGCAGCTATAAAGGTTGTTGAAATGGTATCTTGATCAAACTGAAACTATTTGCCCGCCAAGGTTCCTTGTGATAAAATAAACTATCGGAAAAGGGGCTTGAAATGTGCGGAGATGGTGCAAGTGGCGTCTGCAATTTTTTTTGGGAGGGTAGGATACTTTGGATCAGGAAAATCCCCAAAATGAACCAGAAGTAATACCCAAAAGAAGAATTGGCCCGGTCCTTCGGTTGTTCATCATGGTGATGGTTCTTGCCTTGATTGTTGGATCCATTGGTGGATACGGAACGGTGCTGATCGAATATTTTCAGAGTAGCCGTGTGGGGAGGCAAGATCTTATCAGTAGAGGAGACCAAGCCTTTGCCGAAGAAAACTTCGAAGCTGCTATTGATTATTATGAAAGAGCTATTTTGCTTTCTCCCGGACATCCTGATAATGCAGCCCTCCATTCGGGCATAGGCACAGCTTACTATTATCAAGACGAGATCGACAAAGCACTTGTGTCTTTTCATAGATCACTGGAGATCGATCCGGATTTCTGGCCTTCTTTGTACAGTGCGGGGATTATTTATCATTTTGAGAGGCAGGACTATCAGCGAGCGTATGAACAATGGGATAGACTGCTAGAAATGGAGTGGGAAGATGACGAGGTACGAAAACATATTGAAGAGCTGCATGAAGAAGCAGAAGAAAAATTAGAGGTCGTAGGGTAACTCATTTGCCGGCCGACCATAAGATGAAGCGAGAAGAAATTGCTGAATGTTCGCCCGCAGCCTGGTAAAAGATGAAAAAAAGGAAACGGATCGTTTTCTTTTTAGAGTGAGGGTGCTCATTCGTCAAAAATAGAGATAGAACAAGAAAAAAGTAGGAGGTTTTATTTATGGAAGTGTATGAAGCTATTAAAGGTAGAAGAAGCATAAGAAAATTCACAGACAGAGCCATCGAAAAAGAGACTCTCAAAAAGATCATTGAAGCTGCCACATACGCCCCGACGGCGCATAACCAACAGCCTTGGGATTTTATTGTGACCCAAGAGGCGAGCAAAAAAGAGGCGTTAGCTGAAGGACACCGTTTTGCCCGTTTTGTTCCTGACGCGGATACAGCGGTGATCGTCTGCAGCCCCTTGAAAGTGGAGAAACCAGCCCATATTGGGCCAGCTTGTATCCAGCATTTTGATG
Organism: Spirochaetales bacterium; assembly: GCA_007126865.1. GTDB lineage: Bacteria > Spirochaetota > Spirochaetia > DSM-27196 > SKKC01 > SLAN01. Next base: position 2,454 of record SLAN01000029.1, read on the forward strand.
TACAGGATACAGCGGCTGCGATACAGAATTTGATGCTCGCCGCACACGCTGAGGGGATCGGTTCTTGCTGGATTGGAGACTATAATGAAGATTCAGTAAAAGATATATTTGATATACCCAAAGAATATGGGGTGATGGCCGTTATTGCCATGGGTTATCCTGCGCACCAGCCAAAAGGGAGCCGTAAACGCCGTTCTCTTGACGATGTGATCCACTTTGAAAAGTTTTAACAAAGGCCGTTCAAATCAGGGTGATTCATGTTTTCCCAATCAGTTGGATAGGAGATCAAAGCTATAAGAAAAGGTAGAAAGAAATGAGATTTGCGACAGGTCAAAGCAGTTTACGAAAAAGATGTGGAGGTACTGCCGATGGACTACTTTCTAACGGAAGAACAAGAAATGATTCGAGACTTGGCAAGACGGATCGCAGAGGAACGAATCAAGCCGCAAGCAGCGGAGTTGGATGAAAGCGAAACGTTTCCGAAAGAGATTATGCAGACCATTGCAGAATCAGACCTTTTCGGGGTGTATATTGATGAAGAACACGGCGGCTTAGGGATGGGTGTTTTTGAAAAATGTTTAGTGATCGAAGAACTTAGCAAGGCCTGTACGGGCGTTTCCGTGACTTTGGCCGCCAGCGGATTAGCCACCTATCCCATCGTTCTGTTTGGTACAGAAAAACAAAAGGAACAGTATTTACCCGATTTGGCCAGCGGAGAAAAGCTGGGTGCTTTCGCGTTAACCGAAGCGGAGGCAGGCAGTGATGCAGCCAATATCAAAACAACGGCGGTCGAAGATGGCGAAGATTACATTATCAACGGCACCAAACAGTGGATTACCAACGGCGGAGAAGCCGATGTGTATGTTGTCATTACCATGACGGACGCCAACAAAGGGGTCCGGGGAGCGACCGCCTTTATTGTGGATCACGATAACCCGGGCATACACTTTGGAAAGAAAGAGAAAAAAATGGGGATAAGGGCTTCGGCTACGCGTGAAGTCATTTTCGAAGATTGCCGCGTGTCAAGGCATCAAATGCTAGGGCGTAAAGGAATGGGCTTTGTGGTAACGATGAAAACGCTTGATATCACACGCCTGGGAGTAGGGGCCCAAGCGGTTGGGATCGCACAGGGCGCGCTGAATGAAGCTTTGGCGTTTGCTCGCGAGAGAGTACAATTCGGGAAAACGATTTCG
>SLAN01000271.1 GCA_007126865.1 Spirochaetales bacterium
GACTGACACCGTTACGAATCGACACGGCAATGGCGGTCAGCATGTCGCTCTTTTTCGGGGGCGGTTTCTTTCTCCTGCGCATTATCAACGTGCGATCGATTCCGGGTCGAATCGGCCTCGACGGGTTTCTGTTCGGCCAGGCTGCGCTCATGACCCGCTCCGATCTTCGTTTCATTCTCGCAGTTGCCGCGCTTGTCGGACTCGTCACCGTTCTCTTCTGGAAGGAGTATAAGATCTCGGTGTTCGATCCCGGTTTCGCCGCGGGCGCGGGATTCCGTGTGACTCTCATAGACACCCTGCTCCTGCTTTCGACGGTGATCGCAGTCGTTCTCGGCCTGCGGAGTGTCGGTGTCGTCCTCATGGTGGCGCTGCTCGCCGCCCCCGCAGGCGCTGCCCGCCAGTGGACGAAACGACTGTCTTCCATGGCGTTACTTGCGGCTGTGTTCGGCGCGGCGAGCGGTTTCGGAGGCGCGGTCGTGAGCGCACTGTACACGAGAATACCCACCGGGCCGGTGATCGTCATCATCGCCTCCTTCATCACCGTCTTCAGTGTGCTTGCCGGTCCTCGGCGCGGAGTAGTGGCAATCCTGCTCCGAAACGCCATGAACCGTCGGCGATTCACCGGAAAGCTCTATGCGGAGCTCGGAAGATGATGCTTCCTCTTATACCCGCCATCATACTATCGAGTATCGTCACCGCGGTGGCCTGCGCACTCGTCGGATCGTTTCTAATGCTCCGCCGAATGAGCATGATGGGAGAGGCGATCGGGCACGCGATGCTTCCCGGGCTGGTGCTCGGGCTCCTGATTCTCGGCCCGATGGGATCACCGCAGCTCGTCCTGGGACCGGCCATTATCGGCCTACTCATGGTCGTCGCGGTTGAGACGCTTGGCAAGACACGGGCACTCGCCGGCGACAGCGCGCTCGGACTCATCTATCCGCTCCTCTTCAGTATCGGTGTAATTCTGGTGAGCCGTCGTTTCGCCGGACTGCCGATTACCGAGCATTCCATTCTCATCGGCGACATAAACTTCGCCGCTGCGACACCACTGTATGCCGGCGAGCTTCTGCTCGGCCCGCGCCCGCTCGTGGTAATGGGAGCGATTCTGATCGTGAACGCACTGTTCGTGATCCTGTTCTACAAGGAACTGAAGATCACCACCTTCGATCCGGCGTTCGGCGTCTCCGGCGGATTCAACCCGAGTATCGTGCACTACACACTCATGACGCTGGTGAGTATCACCATCGTCGGCGCCTTCGAGGCAGTCGGTGCGGTGCTCGTCGTTGCTCTGCTGATCGGCCCGCCGGCGAGCGCATTCCTCCTCACTCGCCGGCTACACGCGATGATCGCGCTCGCGGCGCTGATCGGCGCAGGCTCGGCGGTTGCCGGGTTCCTCCTCGCCTACTATACCGACAGTGCCACCAGCGGGACCATGGCGATGATGATCGGTGCGGTCTTTCTGCTCGTGTTTCTGGTCGCGCCCAAACGCGGCGTCGTTGCACACGCCTTTCGCCTGAGGAGAAACCGCAAACACTTCGCCGAGCAGATGCTCATGCTCTGCCTCGAACACCACGGCGGCGGTCAACACTGTCCCGGCGGGATGGACTCGGAGAACATCGACTCGCTCGCCTTGCACATCGGGTGGAGCCGGGAGTACACCTCCGAGGTCGTGCGGCGATGCATCAATCGACGTATGGTTACACACCATCACGGTGTGTTCGTTCTCACACCGAAGGGAAAGGATACTGTTTCGTCGCTCTCGAGCGATCTCGTACCGTGAGCGTCGCTGCGTAGCGAAGGGTCGGGACGCCTGATAGAATACCCCGCAACCGCAGACGGCAGGGGAAGCGTGCCGGAGGAGGAGAACCGATTCATGAGCTCGAGTGAACTCACCGAGATGTTCGCATCACTCACCGCCGAGTATGCGCCGCGAGTGCTGCTCGCGATCGTCATTCTGATTGTCGGATTAATCGTCGTACGCCTGTTCGTGCGGGTGATCCGCCGCGTCATAGCGCGTCGCGAGGTCGATCCCGGGGTCGGTGGGTTCCTGACAAGCGTATTGAAGGCACTGCTGAATATCGTAGTGCTTATCAGCGTCGCATCTACCCTCGGAATACAGATGACCTCGTTCGTGGCCATTATCGGTGCCGCCGGCCTGGCGGTGGCGCTCGCGTTCCAGGGGACGCTCAGTAATTTCGCCGGCGGACTCCTGATACTCATATTCAAGCCGTTCTCGGTGGGTGACTTCATCGAAGCAAACGGAATCATGGGGACGGTGGTTGAAGTCCAGATTCTCTACACGCTGATGAACACTTTCGATAATAAGCGGGTCACGGTTCCGAACGGCGGACTCGCGAATACCGCCGTGACCAACTTCTCGGTGAATCCGACTCGGAGACTCGATCTTACCTTCGGCATCTCGTACCACGACAGTATAGATCGCGCGAAAGCGCTCATCGGAGAGGTCATATCGGAGACCGAAAGCGTGCTCGCCGAACCGGAACCGGTTATCGGCGTAATCGAGCACGCGGCGAATTGCATCTCTATTACAACCCGCGTCTGGGTCAACCGGGCCGATTTCTTTCCGACCCTCTTTGCGCTGAATGAGGGAGTGAAGAAAAAGTTCGATGAGCACGGCATAACGATCCCGTTTCCCCAGCGCGACGTGCATCTCTACCGCCACGAGATCGCCGACGGTTCGAGCGGACGCTGACGGCGGTCGTGGTCGCGCCGGCGGTTACAACTCCCCGACGAGCTCGAGCGCCAGATCGGGCCGGTCTGTAAGAATCGCGTCGATCTCACGCTCGATGAGTTGGGTCATCGTCGGCTCATCGTTGATCGTCCACGCGCCTACGAAGATGCCCCGCCTCTGCGCATTCGAGATAAACCGTCTCGTGGTGACCGGCAGAGGTCCGGTATGCGTGGGAACGAAGAATGATTCGGCAGGAGGCGAATATACTCCGGGTATGAGCATCCAGTTCAGGATGAGAAACGGTACGATCTCGCTCTGGACGCCCGCGGTAGCAACATCCGGATACTCCTGCCGAAACCGTTCCTGCACTTCCCCGGAGAAGCTCGCCACAAGTGTTAACTCTTCGCGGCCGAACTCGGCAATCAGATTACCGACCGCCGCCACAAGCTCGTCACTCTCCGGTTTGATCTCGACGATAATCGGGGTATCCGGAAGCTCTTCGAATACCTCACGAAGCGTCGGAATCGTTAATCCCATGCCGCGGTACGGCGTCGAAGCGTCGTCGTTCGGTGCGGTGAATGTGTAACCCGCATCCAGCTGCCGCAACTGCTCGACGGTCATCTCGGAAACAGCGCCGCTCCCGTCGGTTGTCCGATCTACCGTAGAATCGTGCACTACCACCGGAATTCCGTCGGCGCTCGCATGCACATCGAGCTCGATTCCGTCGACTCCGAGATTGCGGGCGGCACGAAATGCGGAGAGCGTGTTCTCCGGCCAGAGGTCCGCGCCACCGCGGTGGGCGATTACGGACGGGCGATCGACGGGAAACGCGTCGAAGAACGGTTTTTCGCTCGCCGGTTCGGAAAGGATGCGCGCTATTCCCCACACCACTACGAGAATTCCGAGGACCACTGCGGCGGCAATGAGCCGTCGTTTCATCCGATCGCGATCAGCCATGCAGCTCAGACTCCCGTTCCGCTCGATACCCCTGCCGGGCGCGGAGCCGCTCCTTGATGTCGCTTCCGAGTGCAAGGCTCAGAACGAGTCCCAGCAGGCCGAAGAGAACGCTCGCAAGCGATCCTTCGCCCCCGCTCCAACCGGGCCAAATCCCGACGAGCGAGCCGAGAACCAGGCCTACGATCGCGTAGTAGCTGGCCGCATGAAAGTTTCGAAGAAGCCACGATATCGCCTTGCTGGCGATAACGAGACCGGCCAGTATACCGATCAGGAATAGTGCCAGCACCGGAAAATTGAGAGTCCGTGCAGCGTTCGTCATCGTGGCGTAGAATCCGAACAGCAGAAGCAGAAAGCTACCGCTGAGACCGGGAACCACCATAGCAACGCTGCCTACGCCGCCGGCGGCGATAACTATGAGCGCGGAAACCGCATCAATCTCGGTTATCGGATCACCGGCCGGCGGTCGTTCGGCCAGTCCCATGACAACGACAACCGCGAGGGCAACGACGAGCGGAACGATATAACGCAATCGGAAGCGGGAGTCTCCGGCGCGCTTGACGAGATACGGCACGCTGCCGGCGATCAGACCGACGAAGAAGAACAGCGTCTGCTCCGGATACGCCTCGAGAGCGGCGTCGACCACTCCTGCAAATGCGACAAACCCGGCCAGCATCCCCGCGAGGATCGGTGTGAGATATGCGAGCGTTCGCCGCCAGCCGCCGCGAAAGAAGTTTCCCAGACAGTACACGAGGTTATCGTAGATTCCGGAGATCGCGGCAATCGTGCCGCCGCTTACACCCGGGATCACGTTCGCGATCCCGATTCCGACTCCCCGGAAGACATTCAGGATCGCTGTTGCCCAGGTCTGTTCGAGATTGACCGATTTCTCTGCCAAGAAGCACCTCCGGCCGCTACTCTACTGACAAAAGGCGCGCGCGAAAACAGGGTAAGCTGCGGGGCCGTTGACTGACAGGGGCCATTAATCGACAGGGGCCATTAATTGCGATTGACTCAATGCCGGTCCGGCAATACGCTCAAGAGAGTGAGTGATCGAGTTCCACGGTGTATAGCGATCGGACCGAGCAGTTCTTCGGGGTGTTTCGGTATACAGGCGGATCTCAAAACCTTCTCGGCGCTCGGGGTGTACGGGGCCGCGGTTATCACCGGAGTCGGTCCGGCCGGGAAGCCGGGTCAGCTCCAACCGCTCGACTCCGAGCTCGTCCTCTCACAGCTCCTTTCGGCTATCGAGTACACCGGTGTCGCGAACGCAATCAAGATCGGACGACTGGGCTCAGCGGAGAGCGCACGCTTGCTCGCGGACGAAATCGAGGGGCAATTGAGCGACATTCCTCTGGTACTCGATCCGTCGCTCTTCTGTCGATCGGGAACCATGATCGCCGACGAGGAGACTGCCGCTACGGTATCGGAGCGTCTTCTGCCGATGGCGACAGTCGTAACCCTCAACATCGCCGAAGCCGAGCACCTGGTCGGTCAGCCGTTGCCGGATGCTACGTCGGTCGAGAATGCAGGAAAAAAGCTGCTCGAGCGCGGTGCCCGGTCGATCGTGATCAAGGGAGGCCATCGAAACGGGGCCTTCAGCGACGACGTACTCGTCCTTCCTCCGGCGGATACGGGCCAGCCGAGCACACTCTGGCTTCGGTCGGCACGGATTTCCATCGATCGGCTCGAAGGAATCGGGTGTACGTTGTCCAGCGGTATCGCAGCGGGGATTGCACGCGGCCAACATATCGAAATTGCAACCGAAGAAGCGAAAATCTATCTAACCGCCGCGCTCCGTGCCGGTTCGAGATGGCAGAGCACCGAAACTACGGGCCCGCTGCATCACTTCTACGCATGGTGGAACTACACAGAATCGGGAGCAGAGAATCTCGCCCGCAGCGACGACCGTTAGCGTCCACCGTTGCCGGTCGAGCCGGTGACCGGCAACGCAAGAAACTGCTGGTTCGATCGAGTCTCGATAGCGCATAGCACACCGCAGAAGTACCACGCCGCCTTGCCCGACGAAATTCAAGCCGATATAGTCATAGGCCTATGCTCGACCTGAAGTTTATTCGAGACAATATTGAGCTCGTGCGTGAGAATACCCGCCTGCGAAAGGTGGACATCGATATCGACGAGCTCGTCCGGTTATATGACGAACGCAACTCGATTCTCTCGGAGCTCGAATCGTTGCGCGGCCGGCGCAACGAGAATGCCCGCCGCATGAAGGAACGCCCGCCGGATGAGGAGCGTTCGAAACTCATCGAGGAGGGGAAAGCGCTCAAGCAGAAAATCCCTGAGCTCGAACACCGGCTCGCCGAAACCGAGCGAAAGGTCTATGAGCTCGCATCGATGGTCCCGAATCTCACGCATCCCGACGCGCCGCACGGCGATGACGACACCGCCAATCGCGAGATAAAGCGCGTCGGCGAGCCGGTCCGCTTCGACTTCCAACCGAAGGACCACGTCGAGCTTGCGGACACGCTCGACCTTATCGACTTCGAAACGGCCGCGGACGTATCGGGCACCAAGTTCTACTATCTCCGCAACCAGGCGGTGCTGCTGGAGCTTGCCCTCAGCCGCTATGCGATCGATGTCGTGATGCGCCACGGTTTCACCCCGACGCTCACCCCCGACATCGCGCGCGAAGAAGTGGCAAGTGGAATCGGCTTTCAGCCGCGTGGCGAGGAAAGCAACATCTACACCCTCGAAGGCGGCGAAGGGTGTTTGATCGGCACCGCCGAGATTACCCTCGGTGCCTACTATCGAAACCGAATTCTGTCGGCAGACGACCTGCCGATCAGGCTCGCCGGTCTCTCACACTGTTTCCGTCGTGAAGCCGGAGCGGCAGGACAGTTCTCGAAGGGGTTGTACCGCGTTCATCAGTTCACGAAGGTGGAGATGTTTGTCTACGCGCGACCGGAGGAAAGCGATGCGATGCTCGAGCAGCTGCTCCGCGTCGAGGAGGAGATCGCGCAGGGGCTCGATTTCCCGTACCGCGTCGTCGATACGTGCACCGGCGATCTCGGCGGCCCCGCCTACCGGAAGTACGATATCGAGGCGTGGATGCCGGGGCGCGGCGAGTCGGGCGACTGGGGCGAAATCACGAGCACGTCCAACTGCACCGACTATCAGGCGCGACGACTCGCGACCCGCTACCGTGACGCGAACGGCAAACCGCGCCTCGTCCATATGCTGAACGGTACGGCGATCGCCAACAGCAGGGCACTCGTCGCTATTCTCGAGAACGGGCAGCAGAGTGACGGCTCGGTGCGAATACCGGAGGTGCTCGTGCCGTACTGCGGCTTCGATACAATCCCGGCGCCGGACGTCGGCAGGGACACGTGAGCGGACGGAGTCGATGAAACTCATCGCGGAGATCGGAACATCGCATGCCGGCTCGATCGAGACAGCGATCGCGTTGCTCGACCGCGTAGCAGAGGCCGGCTTCGATACGGCGAAGTTCCAGTGGATCTACGCCGATGAGATTCTCCACCCGAACACCGGTGACGTGGATCTGCCCGGCGGCGCGATTGCGCTTTTCGACCGGTTTCGCGAGCTCGAGCGCGATGTCGAGTTCTACGCCGCACTTCGTGACGCCTGCGTCGACCGCGATCTCGAGTTCCTCTGCACGGCGTTCGGGCCCCGGAGCCTCGCAGAGTTACTCTCGCTCGAGCCGACCGCACTCAAAATCGCGTCGCCGGAGCTGAACTATCTTCAACTGCTGTCGCAGGCGGCCGCGAGCGAGGTGCCGATATACGCTTCGACCGGCGTAAGCACGCTCGCCGATATTTGCGAGGCGGATGCGACAATCGAATCGGCCCGGATGCGACGCGATTCGAAAACGGGTGCCGCCGGTGTCCGATCTGCCGGCGTCGTGTTTCTCCATTGCGTGACCGCCTATCCCACTCCGGAAGAGGAGTACAACCTCGACGTTATCGAGTCGCTGCACCGTGTCACCGGCCGGTGGTGGGGAGTAAGCGACCATACCCTCGACCCCATAGCGGTTCCGATTGTCGCCTGCGCAGTCGGAGCCGTCGCGCTGGAAAAGCACGTAACTCCCGATACCGCCGGCGCGGGACTCGACGACCCGGTCGCTCTTCCTCCCGAGCGTTTCACCGAAACAGTTTCGGCTGTTCGCGAGCTCGAGACGATCGAACCGTCGCAGCGAATGTCTGCGGTCGTCGAGCGACTCGGAGAAGAGCGGGTCACGGCGATTCGAGGCGACGGGGTGAAACGGCTTGCACCGTCCGAACGCGGGAACTACGGGCGAACGAATCGCTCGCTGCACGTCTGCCGCCCGATCCGGGCCGGGCAGCGGATAGAGTCGGAGGCACTCGGCATCCTTCGCACCGAGCGACGCCTTCGTCCCGGCATTCATCCCCGCTACGCGGATGCGCTCGCGGGCGCGGTTGCGGTGCGCGATATCGAGGACGGGGCGGGAATTGTCTGGGATGATGTAATCGCCCGGCGATAGCGTACGCCACGGCGCGCAGCGCGCTTTGTTGCGACCGGCACGGCCGCCCACGGCATGCGCGAAGCGGCTCGCCGGCGGCGCCCGGCGAGCCATCAACCTGCCCTACTTCTTCAGATCCTCGGAAACGAACCGCCGCAGGACTGTGTGCAGGATGCCGCCGTTGCGTACGTAGTCGATCTCCACCGGGCTGTCGATACGGGAAATCGTCTCGAACTCGATCGTCTCCCCGCTCTCTGTGCGCGCGATGACCGGCACGATCTGCTTCGGCTCCATCTCGTCGGAGAGAGCGATGGTGAAGTGCTCGCTGCCGTCGAGGCCGAGCGACTCGGCGTTCTCGCCGTCTTTGAATTGCAGTGGAACGATGCCCATACCGACGAGATTCGACCGGTGAATCCGCTCGAAACTCTCGGCGATGACCGCGCGGATGCCGAGCAGCTGTGCGCCTTTCGCCGCCCAGTCGCGGCTCGAGCCCATTCCGTAGTCCTTTCCGGCGAGCACGATCGTCGGTGTATTCGAGTCGATATACCTGCGACTGGCGTCGTAGATATCGGTTACTTCGCCGCTCGGGAAATGCCTGGTCCAGCTCCCCTCGGTGCCCGGAGCAAGCTGATTCCGGAGCCGGATATTTGCAAAGGTACCGCGCGTCATAACGCGGTCGTTACCGCGCCGGCTGCCGTAGCTGTTGAAGTCCCGAATCGCGACTCCGCGCTCCTGCAGGTAACGGCCTGCCGGGCTTTCCGGATCGATGGCGCCGGCGGGACTGATGTGGTCGGTGGTAATCGAGTCACCGACTTTCACGAGAACGCGTGCATCCTCGATCGGCTCGATCGGCTGCACATCGAGGGTCATATCCTTGAAGAAGGGCGGCTCCTGGATGTACGTCGACTCTTCATTCCACGGGTAGAGGGCGCTGTCGGTCATTTCGATGGAGTTCCACGTCTCATTGCTCGTCTCGAGCCCCGAGTAACTGGCGATGAATGCATCGCGGTCGAGCGCCTGTTTGACGTACTCCTCCAGCTCCTCGGTCGACGGCCATATATCCGGGAGGTAGACCGGATTGCCGTTCGAGTCGCTCCCCATCGGTTCATCCCGAAGATTAACACCGACGTTGCCGGCGAGCGCGTAGGCGACGACCAGCGGAGGGCTCATGAGGTAGTTCGCCTTCGTATGAGGGTTGATGCGCCCTTCGAAGTTGCGGTTCCCGCTCAACACCCCGGCGAGAATCAGGTCGTGCTCTTCGACTGCCTTTCGCACCGGCTCGGGGAGCGGTCCGGAGTTCCCGATACAGGTAGTACACCCGTAGCCGACGAGGTAGAAGCCGCACTTCTCGAGATAGGTCATGAGGCCGGCGCGCTGCAGGTACTCGGTGACTACCATGGAACCGGGGGCGAAGCTGGTTTTCACCCACGGCATCGGTTTGAGCCCGGCCTCGATCGCCTTCTTCGCCAGCAGTCCGGCGCCGAGCAGCACGCTCGGATTCGACGTATTCGTACAGCTGGTAATCGCCGCGATCGCCACGTCGCCATGCTTCAGAGTCACCTGCTCACCGGAGTCGAGCGTTACGTCGGCCTGCCGCGTCAAATCGCCGTCGGACAGACCGTAGCCCTGCGGGCCCTGCTCGGCGATGAGCGCACTGTGAAACGAATCTTTCACCTTCGGGAGGTCGATGCGGTCCTGCGGGCGTTTCGGCCCGGCGATACTCGGCTCGACGGTGGAAAGATCGAGCTCGAGCTCGACCTCGTACTCGGGATCGGGCGTATCGTCGGTTCGGAAAATACCTTGAGCCTTCGTATACTTCTCCACCAGATCGATGAGGTCGGTCGGACGGCCGGTGGAGTACATATAGTCGAGGCTCTGCCGGTCGACCGGGAAATAGCCGCACGTTGCCCCGTATTCGGGCGCCATGTTACTGATCGTCGCCCGATCGGGCACAGTCATCCCGGAGAGTCCGGGACCGAAAAACTCCACGAACTTGCCGACGACCCCGTGCTTCCGCAGCATTTCGGTAATGCGGAGCACCAGATCGGTGGCGGTGATGCCGCTTTTCATAGTTCCCACCAGTCTTACCCCGACCACGCTCGGTGCGAGCATGAAAATCGGCTGGCCGAGCATCGCCGCTTCGGCCTCGATACCCCCGACTCCCCAGCCGAGAACGCCGAGACCGTTGATCATCGGCGTGTGACTGTCGGTACCCACCAGCGTATCGGGGAAGGCCACGTTCGCACCGTCTCGCTCTTCGAGCTGCACGGCCCGACCGAGATACTCGAGATTTACCTGATGGCAGATTCCGCTCGCCGGCGGTACCACGCTGAAGTTCTCCAGCGCGCCCTGTCCCCATCGCAGAAACTCGTAGCGTTCGCGGTTTCGCTCGAATTCGAGCTCGGCGTTCTTGCGCAAAGCATCACCCGAATTAAAAAAGTCGACTTGAACCGAGTGGTCGATGACGAGATCGACGCTCTGCTTCGGGTTGATGCGTGCCGGATCGCCGCCGAGACGTGCCATGGCGCTGCGCATTGCCGCGAGGTCGACGACGCACGGCACACCGGTGAAATCCTGCAGAAGCACACGAGCCGGCTTGAATGGAACCTCGATCGCCCGCGAGTTCTCGGGCCGGTACTCGGACAGCTGTTCAACGTGCTCACGAGTGACTTCACGGCCGTTCTCATTGCGGAGAACACTTTCGAAGAGGATCTTCATGCTCACCGGCCAGCGCTTCATATACGGCTTGTCGTGCCGATCGGCGAAGTCATCCAAATCGAAATACGTGACATCACCTTCTTTCGTAGAAATCGATTTTGTTACACCGAAGGTATCGAATGCGGTACTCAATGCTCACTCCTTGGATACAAAGCCCACGCCAATACCGTTAAAGCTGATCAGGTCGACTTCGGCATACGCGCGTGCTATAGTGGTCGAGCTTAAAGCTGCAAATATCTGTAGGCTCAAATATAGTATGCCTGCAGCGCATTCCCTCTGTCAAAGCCCGGGCTGTTCGGACTTCGACGGAGCGGGTCAGCGGATACCGTATGAATAGATCGACCAATCAGGAGTGAGTAACCGATGTCCACTAAAGTAGCTTCGGATACGGCGGCACTGGAACTGTACCGCACCATGCTGACGGCACGCGAGATGGACCTGCTCGAGCAGGATTTCACCGGGCGCGGAGAAGCGTTCTTTCACGTCTCCGGTGCGGGGCATGAAGGGAGCGCGGCGATTGCCGAGTTTCTCAAACCGGAAGATTTCTTACACGTACACTACCGTGACAAGGCGCTCATGCTCGCCCGCGGCATAAAGCCGGAGATGTTCTTCATGGCGCTGTTCAACAAGGACGGCAGTCACAGTCGCGGCCGGCAGATGAACGCCCACATGAGCGCGCCGGAGCTCAACATCCTGAGCCTCGTCGGGCCGGTGGGAAACAGCGCACTGCAGGCGGCCGGTATCGCCGAAGAAATCAAGGAAAATGATGGAGCGCCGATCGTCCTTTGCGGCCTCGGCGACGGGATGACCCAGCAGGGTGAAGTGCTCGAGGCGGTCGCCCACACCGTGCGCGCATCGCTTCCGGTGCTTTTCCTCGTGCAGGACAACACGTTCGCGATTTCCACCCGCACGAAGGGGCAGACTTTCTACGATCATCCCGACGGCCCGGCCGAAGAGTTTTACGGCGTTCCGATTGAGCGCATCGACGGCCGCAAGCCGCTCGAAGCGCGAGAGGTATTCAAGCGTATCGTCTCCCGAATGCGCATCGAGCGCAGACCATCGATTGTGATCTTCGAGGTCGACCGGCTCCACAATCATACCAACGCCGACGATCAGCGCATGTACCGCTCTCCGGAGGAGATTGCGGCGGTGACCGAGTCCGGCGACCCGATCCGAAATATCCAGACGCACCTCAGCCGCAACGGATACGGCGCCGAGGAGCTCACCCGTATGAGCGAGGAGATACGCAGCGAGCTGGCCGACGTCGCACGCCGGGTTCAGCGCAGCCCCGAGCCGGAGCCGGTGTTCACCGCCAAGGCCCCGGTTCCCGAACGCCTGACCAGTGCGGAAACCGAGTATACCGGAAAACCGGAGGGCGACGAGGTTTACACGATGCTCGAGGCCATTCGCGCGGTGCTCGATGACCGGCTCGGCAGGGACGCTCGCGTCACCCTCTTCGGCGAGGACATCGAGGATCCGAAGGGTGATGTCTTCGGTATTACGCGTGGGCTGACCGGGAAGTATCCGGGTCGGGTACACAACAGCCCGCTCGCCGAGGCGAGCATCGTGGGGATCTCCGCCGGTCGCGCGCTCGCCGGCGGAAAGCCGGTCGCCTTTCTCCAGTTCGCCGATTTTCTGCCCATCGCGTATAACCAGATCTGGGCCGAGCTCGGCAGTATGTGGTGGCGCACCGACGGCGGCTGGAAGGTGCCGGTGATCGTCATGATCACCTGCGGCGGCTACCGCCCCGGCCTCGGACCGTTTCACGCTTCGACGCTCGACGGGTTGGCCGCCCATACTCCCGGTGTCGATGTCATGATGCCGGCGACCGCCGGCGATGCGGCGGGAATGCTCAACGCCGCCTTCGAAAGCGACCGCCCCACCCTCTTCTTCTACCCGAAAAACTGTCTCAACGACCGTTCGGCGTTAACCAGCCGCGATGTCGACAGGCAGCTCGTTCCGATCGGCCGCTCGCGCTATGTGCGGCGCGGTCGCGATATCACGCTCGTCGGTTACGGTAATACCGTCCTGCACTGCACGAAGGCCGCCGAGACGCTCGTGGACGCCGGGCTCGATCCGGAGGTAATCGATGCGCGATGGATTTCACCGTGGGATGTGGAAGCGATTACCGAGAGCGCGGAGAAGACCGGACGCCTCGTCGTCGTGCACGAGGACAATTCCAGTTGCGGCTTCGGTGCGGAGATCATTTCGGCGGTGAGCGAGCGGGCGCGCCGGCCGATCGCCGCCCGGCGCGTGGCACGCGCGGACACGTTCGTGCCGTGTAATTTCGCGAACCAGTTGGAGGTTCTGCCCGGGTACAAGCGGACACTCGAGACCGCCGCCGAGCTCTTCGGCGGGACGGTGAC
>SLAN01000114.1 GCA_007126865.1 Spirochaetales bacterium
ACCTGGGCGGTATGTTGCGGCCCTTCCGGAGCGGAGGCGTGCATCCACACGACTGCGAGAGTCGGGGAACCGCGCTCGGTGAATGCGACGCTGAGTGCGGCTTCGTAGCCGGCCTCATCGGTATAATCGCACACGAGCGGATAGATGTTGGCATGCTCGGAGGCGAGCTCCTCCAGTCTTTCCCGATTGCGAGCCACGACCGAAACGCGCCAGCCGGCGCGGGCCAGCGTGCGTACCGCACCGGCGAGCATTCCGCTCGCGCCTACGGCGAGCACATGGGATGGTTCGGCACCGCGCTCCTGCGGCGTAGCTTCCTCAAGCAGGGTGGCCGGCTGCCGACCGTCTGACGCCATATCCCTCTCCCCGTTTCGTGTCAATCGATTAGACGGGTTCTCAACCGGAACAGCGCCACGGTACCAAAAATCGCGGTGAAAAGCACGACATATACGATATCCCACAGGTGCACAGTCTCCCACTGCGCGAATGTGAGTGCACGAGCAAGCCGCACGGCGTGGGTCAAGGGAATGATTTCGGTGATCGGGCGTGCTGCGGCGGGCAGATTCTCAATCGGAAAGAAGACCCCGGAAAAGAAGAACATCGGAGAAATGAAGCCGGAGAAGTAGAAGTTAAAATGGTTGATGGTCTTTACGAAGCTGGTGATGAGGAGCGACAGACACGCGAACATGAGTCCCGTCGCGAAGCCGACGAACGGGACGAGGACGAGGCGCTCAAACGGAAGCACGCCGAAGATCGCGATAATAATCGAAACGCTCAGCGTGAAGGTGAATCCCTTCGTCGCCGCCCATAGCATCTCCCCGATAATCAGATCGTTGGCGCTCAGCGGCGAACCGAGCATACCCTGGTAGACTTTGTCGAATTCGAGGCGGATAAAGGTGCCGAAACTGCACTCGAATGCTGCTGTGAACATCGCGGCGGTCACGAGCAGTCCGCTTGCGAGGTACTGAATGAACGGCAGACCGTTCATTTCGGTTACGTACGCTCCGAGACCGAAGCCGATACCGACGAGAAATATCAGCGGCTCGAGAAACGGCGGAAGGGCATTACTGAACAGATTACGCGTATAGACGCGGACGTGACGGAGCCACACGCTGTAGATCCGATGGATGAAGTTCGGCGGATTATGGTTGATCGAGCGCGTCGCCGGGTGTACCTGCTCGGCGGAAATACTACTGGAGCTCATTGAGACTTCTCCCCGTTGCCTTTATGAAGAGATCTTCGAGATTCACCGGCCGCAACAGATAATCGTGGGCGTGGATTCCCGAAGTCATGTTCCGGAGCACCTGTGGATCATTTGCATAGTAGATGATTCGCTCGCCGAGCTGATCTTTGCGCCAGTACGCATGATCGCCGGCACCGCGCTCGGCTGCGGGTGCGGCTCTCGCATTCATCAGCTCGAGAACATGTTGTTCGATATTCTCCGCGAGCAGTTGTCGCGGCGGGCCTTCGAGCACCGTTTTCGCCCGGTCCATGATTACGACGTTATCGGCGAGCTGAAACGCTTCGTCCATGTAGTGGGTGGTCAGGAGAATCGTGACTCCACGATGTTTGAGATTACGCAGCTTCTCCCAGATTACCTGGCGCACCTGAGGATCGAGGCCGGTGGTCGGCTCGTCGAGGATGAGCAACTCCGGATCGTTGAGCAGGGCGCGAGCGATTATGAGACGTCGCTGCATTCCTCCGGAGAGCTCCCGCGTGCGTGCACGTCGTTTCGCACCGAGCTCCATGAAATCGAGTAAGTAATCGATCTGACGTTCGATGAATTCGTGCGGGAGACCATAGAATGTGGCATAGTTGCGAAGATTCTGTTCGACATTCAGCTCTACATCGAGGTTGTCTTCCTGCGGAACGACACCGCTTTTCGCCTTGACCGAAAGCTCGTCGGAGCGTGGATCGAAGTCGAAAACGCGCATGCGTGTCTCATCGTGGACATCGGGAACCGCTCTGCCGTACAGCGTTTTCATTGTCGTCGTCTTACCTGCGCCGTTCGGGCCGAGAAACGCCGCACACGTTGACGGCCGTACCGCAAAGCTCACATCCTCAACCGCACGGAACGTACCGAAGCTTTTGTACAGGTGCGAAACCTCGACAATCGGTTTGCTCATGATTGTGGAAATGTAGCGCAAAAAGGACGTGACGGAAAACCGGCCGATCGGCATAATGAGGTGCTGCAATGCGCCGTACAGTGACACTGCTTTCTATCGCAATACCTGTCCTGCTCCTTGCGACACTCTCGCTAATCGCCGCCGATATGGTGGTGTCGGAGCGACGCGCGTCGGTGCAGCTACCGGATGCCCCACGGTTCGACGGTCAACGTGCGGTGCTGATCAGCCAACCGGCGCACCCGGGCTTCGATCATCACACGGCGGAGTCGGCAGTTCTTCTCGATCTCGACAGCGGCGAGCGTCTGTACAGTCGGAATTCGTCGGCCGAACAGGTTGCAGCCTCGCTTACGAAGCTCGTGACGATGTACGTCATACTCGAGGCTGTTGAGGATGGGCGTATAGGGCTTGACGAGCGATTCGAGCCGCATCCCTCCTCGTGGTGGACGGAGATGGCGGCCGGTAGCAGTCTTATGTTTCTGGGGGCCGACCAGCGCGTGTCGTGGGATTCGTTGCTGGCCGGACTGGCCGTGGCAAGCGGAAACGATGCCGCGGTTGCCGCCGCATATGAGCTCTCCGGCACGGTAGAGCGTTTTGTCGATGAAATGAACGATGCTATGGCGCGCTTCGGGGTGGAAGGAATGGCTTTCTCCGAGCCTGCCGGTATCTCCGCTGGAAACAGAATCACAGCCGATGCATTCGCCGATTTTCTCGCCCACTACGTCGAACGATTCCCGTGGGCGATCGAGCGGTATCACGCGCTCGAAGCATTCGAGTTTCCGGACGACGAAGTCTATCAGTCGGGACGGCAGATGCGACCGATCGTTCATACGAATCGGAATCTTCTGATCGGCTCTTACGCGGGCGCCGATGGTCTGAAGACCGGCTATATCCGTGCAAGCGGTTACAATATCGCAGCGACTGCTGAACGAGACGGCAGACGGCTCATTTCGGTAGTTCTCGGAGTGGACGGCGCCGATCACCGTGCCGGGGGAGAGCGACGAGCTGAGGAGGCGGCAGACCTTCTCGATTTCGGATTTGATGCCTTTGTTCGCGCCGATCTTCGACCGAAACACCTACCGGCGGTCTCCGTGGTCGGGGCAGAGCCGGAGCATACCGGACCGGAAGGTACGCTCCCGCTCCGTATCGACGGTGCACCGGTTCTCATGGCAGAATCGGATATCGAACGGTTGCAAGGCCGGATCGTTGCCGCAGATCGTGTTCGAGCTCCGGCGAGCCCCGGTGACATTGTCGGGTATGTAGAATACTTCGTCGGAGACGAGCTCGCCGGCTGGAGCGCAATTCGCGTTGGCGATTCGGTCGACACCGCAGGCGGAGTATTCGGCTGGGTGCGTCGTGCGGTTGCAACCGTGCGTGGTGTTCCTGAAACGCGAGCATGGACGAAGGATACCAAAGAATAGTATTTTGCCGGTGAGGAGGATAATCATATGGCATTTACACTTCCCGAACTTCCGTATGCTTATAATGCGCTGGAGCCGCATATCGATGAACA
>SLAN01000210.1 GCA_007126865.1 Spirochaetales bacterium
CGAAGTCCATAAGGAATACATAGATGGTGAGACTCACGTGCGCGCGCTGCGTGGTG
Source organism: Spirochaetales bacterium (assembly GCA_007126865.1). Taxonomy (GTDB): domain Bacteria; phylum Spirochaetota; class Spirochaetia; order DSM-27196; family SKKC01; genus SLAN01. The sequence goes on from SLAN01000210.1 coordinate 57, forward strand.
TGTCGTTGAAGATCGAAGGTGGTGAATTCCTCTCGATCGCGGGTCCGTCCGGTTCGGGGAAGACCACGCTGCTGAATATCATCGGGTGTATCGACAGCGCCGATCGCGGCGATGTCGATATCGACGGCGACCGGGTCGGCGGCAAGAACAAGAAGCAGCTCACTGAGATTCGCCGGGCCAAGATCGGCTTCGTATTTCAGAGCTTCAACCTGATTCCGGTTCTTACCGCCTACGAGAACGTCTCCATGGCGCTTTCTCTGCTTGGTGTGTCCGACGAGGAGAACCGCGAGCGTACCATGGGGTTGCTCGCCGAGGTCGGCCTCGAGGGGATGGAGCACCGCCGCCCGTCGCGGCTGTCCGGCGGACAGCAGCAGCGCGTTGCCGTTGCACGGGCGCTGATCAAGGATCCGTTGATCGTGCTCGCCGACGAGCCGACGGCGAACCTCGACTCCGAAACCGGCGAGGCGATTCTCAAGCTCATGCAGAAGATCAACCGCAACCGCGGAACGACGTTCATCTTCTCTACCCACGACCAGATGGTCATGGACTACGCCGACCGGCTCTGCCGGCTGCACGACGGACTGATCGAGAGCGACGAGCGAAGGAGCGCATAGTATGAGTGCTCGACCGTATCGGAACGGGCGTACCCGTCCGGGGTTCTTTCTCGCGTTGGCGTTCAAGAACCTAGGCCGGCACCGGCGCCGCACGGTGATCACCGCCGGCGCCATCGCGGTCGGTGTGGCCGTCTTCATCTGGATGTTCTCGATTCTCCAGGGCTTCGAAGCGGAGAACGACCGTAACATGTCGCGCTACGAGAGCGGCGATGCGGCGATCATGGCCACCGGCTACTGGGAAGAGCGCGATACCTTCCCGCTCGACCTGCTCGTCGAGGACGCCGACGCGATTCTGTCGACGCTCGATGCCGAGGGAGTTGCCGCAACGCCGCGGATTGCGTTCCGCGGTGACCTGATCGTCCGCTACGACCCGTTTCCCGAGGACGGCTCACTGCAGCGCACCTTCTACGGGATCGATGTCGAGCACGATTCACGGGTTTTCGCGATCTCGGAGGCGATCGAGGAAGGGCGGTTTCTCGAGCCGGGAAACGACGAGGTGATCATCGGCCGATGGCTCGCCGATCGACTCGGAGCGGAAGTCGGCTATCCGATTTCGGTGACGACACGAACGCGCGACGGCTTCCATCAGCTTATGGATCTGCAGATCGTCGGCATTTTCAATACGTCGAATCCGTACGTAAACCGCACCCAGGCGTATCTGCCGATCGACGTGGCCGACGACTATCTCGAAATGCGCGGCGCGGTAACCGGCATCTACCTGTCACTTCCCGGCACACAGCCGGCGGACACCGATCCGCAGCCGGTGCGGGAGCTGCTGGCGGAGATCGACGGCATCGAGGTGCTCGGCTTCGACCGACTGAATGAGGAGTTTGCCGAAGTGATGGAGATGGAAAATGCCGGTACCGCCATTATCCTCTTTCTGCTCGGCATTATCGCCGTTGTCGGCATTTCCAACACGATGCTCATGTCGGTGCTCGAACGGGAGAACGAAATCGGCATGATGCGCGCGCTCGGCGTGCGAAACAGCGAGATCCGCTGGATGTTCATGTTCGAGGCCGCCGGCATAGGCGTGATCGGCGCGATCGGTGGATTAGTACTCGGAGTCCTGCTCGTGTGGCATGCGGTTGCGATCGGTATCGACTACGGAGTGCTCATGGAGGGGATCGAGATGGACTTTCGATTCGATGGGGTGCTCTATGGCGTGTGGCACGTAGCGTCAATGATCATAACCGCGGTGTTCGCAGTGGTGATAGCCGGTGTCGTTGCGCTCGTGCCGACCCGCCGGATGCTTCGTCGCCGGATCACCGATTCGTTGCGACATTCGTGAGGAGTGAGCGATGAGAATATCAACCATTGCGTTTCGAAACATCTTCCGAAACGGCCGGCGCAGTCTGCTTTCGATCATCGCGATCGCGGTCGCCGCGTTCTCTATTACGATGCTCTTCTCGGTGCTCGAAGGAATCAAGGTCGACGTCAGGCACAACTCCTGGAACTATGAGACCGGGGAGGTGCGACTGCGCCACGCCGAGTTCGACCGGTACGAGCATCTCAATCCGATGCAGTACGTCGTGCCCGATTACGCCCGAATCGTTGAGCGATTGCAGGCGCAGCCGAGTGTCGCCCGGGTGAGCCCGCGGATAAACGTTCCGGCGGCCGCGTTTCGCGAGAATCGGCAGATCGCCGCACGCGGAATTGGGGTCGATCTGGAGATGGAGCGAGACTATCAGGATCTCGAAGAAATCGTGGCGTCCGGACGGCTGCCCGATCCGGGAACGAGCGAGGCGATACTCGGCTGGGCGCTCGCCCGAGATCTCGGAGTCGAGCCTGGTGACCACGCGACATTTCTGACTCAGACGAGACTGAGAACATCGAACGCGTTTACCGTGGATGTCGTCGGCCTCGCCGACTTTCCGATGGCCGGCATGAACCGCACGGCGTTCATGCTTCCGCTGGAATCGGCGGCCCGGTATCTGCGGATGGGCGACGGGGCGAGCGAAATCCTGGTCAAAAGCGGCAACGGCGACCTCGAGGCGTTGACCTCGCAGGTTCGTGCCGCGGTTCGAGAAAGCGGTGTGGATGAACTGAGCGTCACCCCTTGGACCGAAGTGAGCGGCGGTTGGGCGTACCTGCAGATGGCGGATGTCGTCTACAACATCATCGCGCTTGTATTCTTTATTCTCGGAAGCACCGTTGTCATTAACACGACGATGATGACGATTCACGAGCGCACCAGAGAGATCGGCACACTCGGTGCGATGGGAATGCACGGCGGCGAGCTCGTCCGCCTCTTTTTCACCGAGGCGGCGTATCTCGGGTTGGCCGGTTCGTTGATCGGGGTGCTCGTCGGTATCGGCGTTACGGTTCCGCTGCAGCAGATCGGAATCGATTTCGGCGAGGCGATGGAAATGGCGAATATGGACATCTCCTCGGTGCTCTATCCGGTGCTCAATCTGCGATCGACGCTCGTGGTGTTTGTCTATTCGTCGGCGGTCGCGATGATCGCCTCGGTTTTGCCGGCGCGGCGCGCTGCGAAACTGAAGCCGGTGGAGGCGCTGAGGGAGTAACGTGGCAGCGGGTGCGGCGGTGTGACCGCCGTGCCACCGTGCTGCTGCGACGGCCGCATGGAGGCGAAACCGTTCGCGGCAGAAAACATCAACCTGAAAAACACAGGAGAGGTTCCGATATGATGTACCGAGTTGGATTGACATTTGTGGCGACGGCGATAGCGGGGCTGGCTGCGCTCCTGTTCGTTGCCCCGGTCGCGGCACAGGAGGTGACCGCCGAACAGATCATCGAGCGGATGGAGGAGAACCAGACGCACTCCACGAGCATCATGGAGGGGCGGATGATCATCACCGACCGGTTCGGCGAACGGGTCAGCACGTACATCGCGCACACCGAAGGCGCCGACCGTTTTCTCGTGGAGTTCACGTCGCGCGACGAGGAGGGACAGAAGATACTCCGGCGCGACGACAATCTCTACCTCTACTATCCC
>SLAN01000141.1 GCA_007126865.1 Spirochaetales bacterium
CCGAAGCGCGAGTGGGAGGAGCGGGGATAACTACGAGACCATTCGCTTGCCATCCGCTGTTCGGCGTGTACGGTGGGTTGGAACTTGGGCGATAAGGCCAATCGGGACTGGTGAGCGATGCGTATCAGTGAATAGCGTTGCCGGTTGTGCAACCGGTTCTGCGCTCACGCCTTCAGCTTCTCCAGCACCGCCACCGACGGGCTGCAGGACACTTCGTGTCTGCCGCTTTGTCTGTGCGGTCTCGAGATCCGGAATACCGTGGACGCCGGATTTCGATCGGGGCATTGGGACGTTGATATCCCTACAGATGCATCATCCCGATAAGCTCCTTCTGCTCCAACAGGAAGAGATGGTCGATCGCATCCGGGTCGGCGGGGTCCGACTGCATAACCTGAGCAAGGTTCCGTTCAGCGCTGGAACGATTTCCGAGTCCCATGAATCCGAGCGCTTTCACGAGCTTGCAGAAGTTGCGGTGGCGACTTGTGAGATCGTACTCGAACACAACGAGGTCAGGAAATGAGACTGCGAAATAATCTGGTTCAACGGTGTCGGATTCGTGGCGTTCACCATAGTCCCGCAAACCGAAAAAACACCGACGCGCCTCGACCTCATCCGACAGCGCCCTCCAGGCGAGTCCACGGTACAAGATCGCGCGGGCCGGGGCATCGTTGTAGTACATCGAGAGCGCCGGCTTCTGATCTCCTTCCGAGGCGGTGGTAAACGACTGTTTCGCCGCATCTGTGTCTCCGGCGCGAGTCAGGCAGACGCCGATCCAGTAGTCGAGCTCGTTATCCGGAGTTATCGGGAGCTTCCCTTCGCCAAGATTGTCAGGGTACTCCTTCGCCCGGCGCAGCTCCGTTATTGCACCTACGGTATCACCGTCGATGAGCGCGTAGAGCCCCAAACGGATATGGGCACGACGGTATTCACCGGGTACGACTCCTTCTCCGCCCTCCCAAGGGTGAAAATGCCGATCGCTGATTAGCGCGAGCGCGCGCTCCGGTTCTCCAGATGATGTCAGTAAGCCGGCACGCCGGATTGTCAGATCGTCGCGCTCGCCGACGATTCCGCATCGTGCATTGAGCAGCGCAAGGCGTTCAGGCATCGTACGGCCGACGCGCCGATAGAGATCGTCGAGTTCGAGCAACAGACGCGCATCGGTTGGTTCGGACTCGACCGCTCGTTCCATTGCGGAAACCGCCACCGCGCTTCTTGCAGCCTTGTTGTGCAGATACACCGCGATATTGCGATGTGCACCAGCGAGGGCAGGCATGTGCTCTACGCTCGTGGTCCAGAGCTCGAACGCCTCCTCATAATCGCCACGGTCGTACAGAGCGTTGGCAAGATAGTAATGTGCCATTGGGCAGATACGCCGTTGTGACACCGCGAAGCGAAGCGCGTTTAGCTCTTCGCCGCGAACAGGAAATACGGCCTCAAACGATTGATTCTCAGCCTCTCCAAGCCAATCCTCCGGCGTAGCCTCACCGAATCGGGTGCCCACTCGGATACCGACTTTTCCGCCCGGAGCATCATTGTGACGCGAGTCGAAGCTTCCATCGATCTTTCGGCTTGCCCTATCCACCGCCCATGCCGCGAGGTAGAACGGCATGGGGTGCAGACGATCGACGGCCGCGTGCGCATACACACTGACCAGATCAATGATTTCGGAATAGCAGCCCGAGTGGGCGTATTCGCACAGCACTTCCAGGAAGCGTTCGACATTGCTTCCGAGTGCCTCACTCCACGTCGTGCCCCAGGACGAATTCCAAGCTGCGATTGTGGAGGAACCGGCAGTCGGATTTCCGGGTGAATTGAGCCGAACTGCGGCGTTCAGGAACCGCTCGCACGCGACGTAGTATGAGAGGCAATTGATAGATTCTGCGAGACTGCACGTTGACTCGAACTCATCGAGAAGTCCGAGGCGACGGACTACGGAGGTGCGCAAGTGAAGCGCCCGTTCGAACCGCGGAGCATCGTTCAGGCTCGCATCGATGTGCCGCAACGCTTCGGCGGGCTCCGATCGACGCAGCGCGAGTGTCGCGAGTTCGAAGTGGGCGATCGCCCTTGAGTCGATGCACCATGTCGCCTTTCCGAATGCATCAATCGCCTGTTCTGTTCTTCCGAGTGCGGCGCAACAGAGGCCTTCGTAGTAGTGAGCCCTGCCTGTTTCCGGATTGTTGTTCCAAGCTGTCAGACGCGACACTGCTTTCTGTGCGTGCTCGAGTGCCTCGACTGGACGATTGCATCGCAGTAGTCGGCGTGCCATGGCTACATGGCTCGCCGAGTGCCCACTATCCCGCCTGATCGCTTCCTCGTAGTATCTCACGGGGTCGAGGGTCGCGTGTCGGTATTGTTCGAGGTGAACACCGATGAGATAGAGGTCCTCGGCACTTGCAGCCGACTCCGGGGCCGGGGGTGCACTCGCGGGCTCCGGGATCGATTTGTCCCCGGTCTCCGTACTCTTGAACGACAGTACCGTGTTGCCGGTCTTGTCGAGTAGGCTGACCTCGTCTATTCCGACCGTGTCGATGCGTCCCACGCCATCGGGGTTACCGAACGCTCCGGAGAACCGCCATCGCTTCACGGTGTGCGCGGCAAGGTCGGCGCTTTCGAGCTCGACAGCTTCTGCTCCCCGGGTAACTACCGGTCGTACGGTGTGAGCATGGGTCGAATAGACCGACAGGATGATATCGTCGCCTTCGCGTTCAAGGTTCAAGGCTCCGTGCTTGTTTGCCGAAAGGACACGGGCCAGGTCGATGTACGGATAGAAATGTTGTGTGAACCTCTTCGTTTCTCCCGGTGAGATCCACGTGAAGTCGGGCTGGTTCTCGGAATAGACCCCTGTCATGAGCTCAATATAGGGGCCATCCTCATCGGTAAGGTTTCGTTCCCACGCGCGGGCGAAGTCACCATTCCCCCATGTCCAGAGCTTTTTACCCGGAGAGATGCGGTTCTCGGCGCTGTGCAACAAGCCGGCTCTTCGACCGTGGTCGTAGCCACCGACGAAATCGAACCGCGAATAGTGGGCCATATACGAGGTGGGAACCGGAATATTGCGATACCAGGAGATATCGACGCCGTGAGCATAGTCGACCTTGTAGTATGTCCCTGTTGCGATCGGAAATCGTGATACGTCTCGTTTCCCGTGATCGAGTACGGCGTGCACATCCGGCGGGAAGATCGCTTGATATTCCTCATTCACTGCGACTGCGGGATTGGCCCACCAGAGAAATGTTTGGTCGAGAGTGGTTCGGTTGGATACTTCACTTTCGATGTGAATCCGGACATCATCCGGCAACAAACTTATGGAGGTGGTCACCCTCAATCCATACATTCGGTCGATATCGCTCAGGAAGACGGTCGCGTGTTCGTGGTTATCGTCGGAAACCTGGAATTCGACGGGGGAGTATGTGCTCGGTCGATGGTGCTGCGGCCAGTTGAATTCGATTCCCCCGGCGATCCACGGGCCGGCAAGTCCGACCAGTGCCGGCTTAATGACACGGTTGAAGTACACGAAGTGGTAGTCGCGTTGCTTGTCGTACGCCATGTGGATACGGCCGCCGAGCTCCGGTAGTACCATCAGCTTGACGTGCCGGTTCTCGAGAAAGACGGCGGTATAAACG
>SLAN01000146.1 GCA_007126865.1 Spirochaetales bacterium
GGCGAAAGAGGAAGGGTTTAGCCTTTCTCCTTTGGTTTTTGAGGTGCATTTAGCGGCGGGAGAAAAGACAGAAGGCCAGCTTACAGTCACCAACACAGGTTCTTCCTGTCTGTCTTTTCAGGTCTATTCAGAAGACATGCCGCCAAGTTGTGAAGAGAAAAACCAGCCGGCCGGTCAGTATTTGGATTTAACGGCGCAAGAATCGATCTCCGATTGGATTCAAATCACCCCAAAGAAATTTTCTCTGGCAGCCAACGAGCGACAGGACATCACTTTTGTCATCGAAGTGCCAAAGACGGCTCAGACGGGCAGCCGGCCGGGGTTTTTATATGTGAAAACAGCCAAAGACGGGGATGAGACGGTGATTGCTTCGCAAATCGGGATGATCCTTTATCTTTCGGTGGGAGAGGAAGAAACCCACGGTGGCGGCATTACCCGTTTTTCGCCTGCTCGCTGGTGGATGCCCCGCAGGTTGTTTACAGGAGAACTGAAAAACACCGGGTCGGTCCACCTGGCCGCAGAAGGGGAAATAAGGGTTTATCGAAGAGGAGAAGAAGTAGACCGGCTGCCCCTAGATCGAATCATTCTCCAGCCCCAAAGGGCCCGCACCATCGAAATCCCCTGGGAAAAAAAGACAAGCCCGGGCAGGCACGAAGCCGTGCTTATGGTCCGGTTTGCCGGCCAAGAGGAAAAATATATGACAGCGGACTTTTGGGTCCTGCCGGGCCCTTTTCTGCTGGGAGTCGTTTTGTGGGGCGCAGCCTTTTATCTGTGGAGAACTTCGTCCAAGAAACCCCAGCCGTATGATAAAAGAGAAAAGAGATAGAGAAATTGGTTTTTGATCATGCAAATAGTGTGAAAAAGTTCCTGCACCGCCCGTGAAAGGGTGCAGGGCTCTTTTTGTTCTCCTTTGATAAGCGCTGTTGGCGAAAAGGTGGTCTTAGAAATTCTGCCAAGATCCTTTCTTATTGAATAAAAGGCAAAGTGCCGCCGGAGGCTCAAAAAAAGGAAAAGGAGATTGTTCTTAACATACGAATGCCAATAAATGGGAAAAAACATGTTTATGATCGTGATACGAAATGAAAATGGATTCGATCTGTTTTGAAGGAGGAATACGGGTCTTGTCGTAGAATCCTGTAACGGCTTGGAAAGATCATGAATTTTTTTTCAAATGGAGGAGGAACGGTGGTGAAAACAGAGAGCCTGGGAACAATCCTGGTGGCGGATGATCAAAAGGGCGTCCGCAAGCTGTTGTACGAGATGTTTTCCAGAGAGCATTTTTCTGTTTTGCTAGCTTCCGACGGCTGCGAGGCCGTCAAAAAAATCCAAGAGGCGCAGCCGGATATTGTGCTGCTGGATGTGAAAATGCCGGGGATGGACGGGCTGGAGACCCTTAGGACCTTGCAGAGTCTAAAACAGCCAGCTTGGGTGGTGTTGATGACGGCTTACGGGGAGATAGAAGTAATCAAAGAAGCCATGGAACTGGGAGCGGTCAAGCATATCTCCAAACCGTTTGATGTCAAGGAACTGGCGGATATGGTGCTTGACTTAAGACAAAAACAGCTGGCGGGAAAATCGCCGTATTGAAGAAGATTTGGAAGCAGCAAAAAGCGGCCTTGCCCAGATGAAGCAAAAAAACGGTGCCCGTAAAGAGTCGGGGCCTTTTTCTTTGCCGGGAAAGGAAAACAAGGCTGTATGTGGAACTATTTTTCATAAAGGATGTGTCAGGAAATGACGTTGATTTACCAAGAAAAGGAGCTTTTGCTTGACTGTGATCTCTGCGGTGAAAAAGAAGGCCAAAAAATAACGGTGTTTGCTTTTTCTGCCTCGCAAAAAACAGCAATCAACTGTTCCTGCGGCTGTCAGAAAGCGGTTTTGGAGCCGGGGGCAGGAAAGATCTGCCGGCTGCATATCCCGTGTGTTTTTTGCGATCAAGAGCATACTTTGGTCTTTGACCGGCGAAAATTGTGGGAGGAGGAACTTTTGACGCTTTCTTGTCCCGAGACCGGCTGCGAGTTGGGCTGGTGGGGAGATGCAGAGCATACCGTCAAAGCCCGGGACGAACAAGAAAAACAGCAAAACGCAAACGATCGTGCCTATTTTACAAATCCGGTGTATATCTTTGAGGCATTGAATCATCTTCATGACCTTCATGAAGAGAAACGACTGTTTTGCTGTTGTGGAAATCAGGACATTCAAATGGACTTATATCAGGACCGGCTGGAACTTCGCTGTGACCAATGCGGATGCATAAACCATATTTCGGTAGAAAAAGAAGAAGATTGGCAGCGGTTAACGGAAGTCCGGGCCATTGAATTGGGCGAAAGCGGTGAGGTGCAGACCGACCCCAAACAGTTTCGACAGCCTTACCGGCTCAAATAGGCAAGAAAGATCAACCAGAGGAGGATTTTCATATTGCTGGTATCTTAAGAGAGTCAATGAAAAAAGCAAAAAAAAGAATGGCCGGTAGTGCTTTTAATATAAACAACTTGTAATGTGGGCGCGGCGGATTCGTGTCGGTTCCCGCGGCTATTCATTGGGATCACGGGCACAGCTTTGCACAGGCCATGCCAGTGTATATGAGCCGGATTTTCCACGCGGATGGGGCGGCTCTCAGCCAAAGACGCAAGAGCACAATGCACTAGCGAAAAAGTTATGAAAGCCTTCCGGGCGACGGGCGTGTCCGCGAAAGAAGAACCGGGGCGCATCACTAAACAGAGGACAATGTATTTTCAACAGAGAAAGAATTTTTGTTCACTGATCCCAAGGAAGCCGAAGCCTTTGTCCGGGACACCGCCGTGGATGCAATAGCAACAGCCTCGAACCTGCCCGCAGACATTATTTGCGGGAGCCTGGATGGGGTTTTGAGCGTTCGGCAGAGGCGAAAGAGAAGGTGAAGATTCCGGTGGTGCTTGACGGCGGGTCGGGGATCCCCCTGAAAATGGCGGCAGGACCTTCGGTCTTGGCTTTGTAAGGTCCATGTCAATACCTGTAACAGGCAGGTTTCACCGATAAGACAAGAGAAATCTTAATAGATGATCCGGATCTGTTTGATCCGCGCAAAGGGGCGGGTCCGGTCAAGGAGGCCGCAAAAGGGGTCATCTAAGACAGGATTCGTCTCTTTGACAGCAGCCGGCAGGTGCAGTAAGAGTAGAGTCATCTCGGCTCTGTTTTCGGGAAAGAAAAAGACTAAAAAGGAGGGTCTGCTTTGGAAAGAGAATTGTCACTTGAATTTGTCAGAGTCACAGAAGCCGCTGCCATAGCCGCCGGACGTTGGATGGGCCGCGGGGAAAAAGAGGCGGCGGACGGGGCGGCCACCGACGCCATGCGGACGGTGTTCGATTCGGTCCATATTGACGGGCAGGTGGTGATCGGGGAAGGTGAAAAAGATGAGGCCCCGATGTTATACATCGGCGAGAAACTGGGCACAGGGCAGCATCCCAAAGTAGACATTGCCGTGGATCCTCTGGAGGGAACAAACCTGGTAGCCCGGGGGCTGCCGGGAGCCCTGGCTGTGGTGGCGGTGGCCGAAAAAGGCTGTCTTCTTCATGCGCCCGATATGTATATGGAAAAAATTGCTGTCGGTCCCCAGGCTGCCGGCTGCATCGACA
>SLAN01000315.1 GCA_007126865.1 Spirochaetales bacterium
CAGTTCGGTCAGCTCGCCGGGCTCATAACCCGGAGGTCGCAGGTTCAAATCCTGCCCCCGCTACCACGAAAAGGCCCTTCGGGGCCTTTTCGCATTTCATGGGTGCCCTATGGGTGCCGTAGTCCCGTGGCCAGGCGACCGTTGTCCGCGGTGGCCCCGGAAGCCGACTGCGTACCGTCCCGATCTATCGTGGACGTGCTGGCTCCGGTTCCTGTGTGATGGTGGCCTCGCCAGCTGTGCGACACCATGGGCCGGTCAGGCTTGGCTTGCTCAATGTGATCGATGCCGAGGTGGCTGTCGGGCTGGTTGAGTCCCGCCCCGGGCGGGCGACTTCGCCATGTGGCGGAGTCGAGGCCCCACTCGATGCAGCTTCAGGGTCCGAGGGGGTCTGCCGATGGGGAGGGCGTGGGAAGGCGTGCGGTGGTCGCGGCCAGGGGCATGTGGAACGCCAACCGAGCAGCCCTGGCTGTTGATGGATGCAGACGTTAGGGCCGGAGGTTCTGGAATGCGTTTCCGCTGCTTGACAGCGACCACAGGTGACCTCCAAACCCAGGGACTTGATCATCGTCGTCCGCGAAAGCCGCATTGGGGGGCCTGAGTCACAGTTGCGAGTCAGTCTTCGGTCGTCCGCTCGCGGCCTGGCCTCTCGCCACCTCCTGCGCGTCAGTAGCCTCGCGATCGGACAGTCTTCGAGTTCCCGCAGGTGCACGGACCACGGGGGAAGGGCATTGCATGACGGTGGAAACGGGGTATCCCTCACTCAGTGAGAGGGAGCGGCAGATCTTCGATCAGATCGAGGACGGGCGTCGCCGCGGACGGTCAACCGAAGAGGTCGTGCGTGGCATGAAGATGCTCATCAACGACCAGGAGATCCTGATCGAGATCGACCGTGTCCGTGGCCAGATTTTGGCGCTCGGAAGGCAAAATCAGCTGCTTCGGATCCCCGGCGGGATGGAGTCCCTGGCTTACCGAGCGACCGCGGGTGAAGCGCGTAGACATCACTGGTACACGGGACCGCAACAGAACGACGCCGTCTGGCCGGCCTATCGAAGACTCCTGCTTGAGGGCGGCCTTCCCGCTGCTGCGGTTAACGACCTTGACCAAGCAACCACAAAGATCGTTGCGTACATGGCGCCGCCGGAAGTCCATGGCTTGCAGAAGAAGGGACTGGTCCTCGGCTACGTCCAGAGCGGCAAGACCGCGAACTTCACCGGTGTCATCGCCAAAGCCGCCGACGCCGGTTACCGGCTCTTCATCGTGCTTTCTGGCATCCACAACGCATTGCGGCAGCAGACTCAACGACGTCTCGATGCCCAGCTTGTCCAACCGACGAGGGAGCGCTGGCATCCGCTGACGGACGAGTCGAGTGACTTCGGTCACAGCGCCCACGGCGATGCCGTGCTCAACAGCCCGGGTATTCGCTCCTTGGCGGTCGTCAAGAAGAACCCGGCACGGCTGCGGCGTCTCGTGGGATGGCTGGAGTGCATCCCGGAGGACATTCGTCGTCGCTGTCCTGCCGTCATCATCGATGATGAGTCCGACCAGGCGTCTCCAAACACTGCGAGGGCCGACTGGGACCGAACCACGATCAACAAACTGCTTGTGGACCTGCGCAGACTGCTACCGACATCGACGTATGTCGCCTACACCGCGACACCGTTCGCCAACATCTTCATTGATCCCACCGACGAGGAAGACCTCTATCCGGAGGACTTCATCGTCAACCTCCCCCGTCCCGCCACCTACTTCGGCGCAGAGACGCTGTTCGGCCGTTCACCACTCGACCAAGGCGACGAGCCGGACGACGGGCTGGACATGATCCGCGTGATCTCGGATGACGAGGCGAAGACCCTGCGACCACCGAGCAGTGCTGTTGAGCGGGACGGCTTCACCCCCCCGGTGACCAAGTCACTTGCGGACGCCATCCGCTGGTTCCTCCTCGCGACGGCTACACGCCTCGCTAGGGGCCAGACACACATCCACTCCTCGATGCTGATCCACACCACCCAGTACAGCTTGGTGCACCTCCGCCATCGCGAGCAGATCGAAGCCTTCGTACGCGAGATCCGCCCGTCGACCGAAGAACCGTCGACCTATCGGGAGTTCCAGCGACTCTGGGAGGAGGAGAGCGGCAGGGTCCCTCGCGCGGCTGAGTCGGAAGCCATCTCCTGGAACGCCGTTGCCGACGCCCTCCCCGGGGTATGTGATGCTGTCGACGTCGTCGCCGACAACTACCTCTCCGAGGATCGGCTGTCGTACTCCGATCATGATGAAGGTCGTGTGGTGATCGCCGTCGGTGGCAACACACTCTCGCGCGGCCTGACGCTGGAAGGCCTCGTGGTCTCATATTTCGTTCGTTCCGCCAGTGCCTACGACACGCTGCTCCAGATGGGGCGCTGGTTCGGCTATCGCCAGGGCTACGAGGACCTCCCGCGGGTCTGGATGACCGAGGAACTGGCCGATGCGTTCGGCCATCTCGCGACCGTCGAGGCCGAGATCCGCTCGGAGATCGAACGGTACGAACACGAGGACGTCACACCCGAGAGCTATGCAGTACGGGTACGGACGCATCCGGCTCTACTCATCACCTCAAGGTTGAAGCAACAGCATGTGCAGCGGATCCGGGCCTCATATGCGGGTCGACGTCTGCAGACCTTCGCCTTCTCCCACCTGGACCGCGAGGTGATCGACAGGAATCTCGCCGCAGCGCTCGACCTCGTCAGCGGCGCGCTCTCAGAATCTGTCGAGCCCGAAGCCAGGGATACAGGACGCTTCCTGCTGCGAGAGGTCGACGTCGAACTCATCCGGCGGTTCCTCGAGACCTACTCGTTCCACGAGTCGCACCTGGATATGCGCAACGATCTGATCATCGACTACATCAATCGACGTGTCGAACGTGCGGATGAACTGCGTATGTGGAACCTTGGGATCCTCGGAAGCGGCCGTCGTCCGCACGTGGTCGGGGACCGCACGGTGGATCTGGGTGATCTGGAACTCGGGCTTCCCAAGCCCGTGCCGCTGATCAACCGCGCCCCACTGAAGAAGAGCGGAGGCGGGGACGCGAACATCAAGTCCCTGATGTCGAAGCCCGACCGAGTCTTCGATCTCGACATTTCCCGAGCGGCTGCGACCAAGATGAGTGAGCGGGACCTGGTGGCAGCCAGGCCTGCGGGAGAGGGCCTGTTGCTGCTCTATCCCATCTCCAAGGACTCCGAACCCATGGGCGTCAGCCGCGCTGCTGGGTCTCGCGTCCCGCTCGCTGCCGCCGGCCACCTAGTGGGAGTGGCCCTCGTGTTCCCAGACGTGGCCGATGAGTGGAAGACCTCTCCTGACGAAGCCGAGTACGTGTCCGTTGAACTGCCCGGCGTCGCCGACCATATCGAGGAGGACGACATAGAGGCCGAGGCGCTCGATACGGAGGCCGAATACTCCGACGACGGCCGCGTGGCGGACGGTGGCGGTCATGTCTGAACTCAGGTCGCATTGGGCGGAACTGGAGGCTGGACACCTCTCGCAAGCACACCTGGCCGTGCGGCAAGTTGGATCCGCGCCGGCGGGACCCGTCTTCGTGGCTGTGGACGGGGCAGGTGCCCGACACCTCCTCGTGCCGGCGGCAACAGGGGATGCGGTACCCGTCGACCGACGTTCCCGCGGCGTCGTTCTGATCGGTCAAGAACTCGAGTTCGACGGCGCCGCCACCCGCTTCGCAGATCTGGTGTGTGTCGATGGCGATCTCGCCGAGGTCTTCGTTCGCCTGTCGGAGGATGTTGCCGAGCGGGTGGGAAGGGCAGCTGCGAACGGTCCCGGCGTCGTCCAGGATGTACTGGCGGAGTGGCGCCAACTCCTGTCGCGGGCGAGCAAACTCGGCTCGGCAGCCTCTGTCGGGCTCATCGGAGAGCTCGAGGTTCTTCGCGCCGGTCTCCTCGCAGCGGGCCCCTCGGCCCTGGATACATGGAAGGGGCCACTTGGGGCCGCGCATGACTTCGTCACTGACAAGTGGGCAATAGAGGTGAAGACGTCGACCGCTCGCGAAGGACGGCTCTGCGAAATCCACGGGTTGGAGCAGCTCGAGCCCCTAGCGTCCGGACGGCTCCTGCTCGCCTGGGTCGCCCTGCGTGAGGACCCAGGCGGCCTCACGCTCTACGAGCGGGTTGAACGGGTTCTCGACTCGGGCGCTCCGCGGCAGCGGCTCCTCGAGCTACTCGGCGAGCTTGGATACGCGCATGATCCCCGCGCACTGCCCGAGGAACGGTGGGTTACGCGGGAGCAGCTCTGGTTCGAGGTCGACGCGGCCTTCCCGAAGATCACTGCGGCCTCCTTTGCCGGCGGCCCGCCTCCCGGGGTGCAGCGCCTTCGCTACATCGTCGACCTTGCAGCTGGACCCGAGCCGCTCGCTGAGGAGTCAGCCACGGCGCTCCTATCGGAGATGGCATGACCGTCCTCGACTGGTATCCCGCCCGATACGAGGCGCACGGCTCGACGGCCGGGGAGGGGGCGACTCGGCTACTGGGTCGCCCCAGGCTCGACCCGCTAACCGTGCTGATGCGTGAGACCCTGCAGAACGCATGGGATGCCCGACGAGACGACACAGTGGACTTCCGAGTCGAACTGCGAACGCTCAACCGATCACAGCACGACGCGTTGCGTAAGCGGGTCTTCGTTGAGGGCGCAGAACACGTGCTCTGCGATCCGTACGAGACAGGAGAGCCAGAGAACCTCTACGGCGGATTGCAGCAGGCCCTCGAACGAGACGAACTACGGGTACTCGAGATTGGCGACCGGAGGACCGTTGGCCTCGGTGGCCCCCTGCGAGCCGACCTCGATCCCGAACCGGGCGAGCCGACTGACTTCATCGACTTCGTCTTCAACCTCGGGGCACCTAGAAGCACTCGGCTGGGCGGCGGTACCTACGGCTTCGGCAAGACCATCTCCTACATCACGAGTAGTGCGAGGACCGTGCTCATCGGGACGAGAACCGGTAACGGTGACGGCCCGCAGCACCGCTTCATCGCGTCAGCGATTGGGCACCACTGGGCGCAGCAGGGACGTCGCTACACGGGGCGCCACTGGTGGGGCCGGTTGCATGACGACCGGATTGGCCCCGTGATCGATGATGAGGCACTCGACTTGATGGGCGAACTCGCTTTGCCGCCCTTCAACTCGAACGGCACGTCGCTGATGATCCTCGACCCTGATCTACAGGGCAGAGACCCTCATGCCACCGTGGAACGCCTCGTGGAGGCATTCGTGTGGCATCTGTGGCCGAAACTCATCGCACCTCCTGAGCACGACCGCGAACCGGTCCAGCCCGAGTTTCTCGTCGACGGTAAGCGGGTCGCGTTGCCCGATCCTCGAGAGGTGCCGGGGCTCTCCCCCTTCGTCGAGGCTCTGCAGGCTGTGCGGCACCATGATTCAGGACGGGCGATCGCGAGCAATAGCTTCGTGCCGCCCGTGATCCGAACGATCGATTACGGCGTCCAACGGCGCCCCCTCGGTACCCTTGGGCTGATCAAGTCGCCTGCACCTTGGCGACCCGACGGGCAACAGCAGGAACCCGACGTCAGACCCTTTGCCGGCCCAGCACACCACGTCGTTCTGATGCGGCAGGCGGAACTCGTTGTCGAGTACCTCGAGGGTCCTGAATCGCCGATCCCGGGCTACGAATGGGCGGGGGTGTTCCGATCGCTGCCGGCTGCAGACGACGATTTCGCAGCAGCGGAACCGCCGGCACACGATTCTTGGGAGTGGCAGTCTGTCGCTGATGCGACAGCGAAGTCGCATGTCAGGACCGCGCACCGAAAGATCAGCTCGGAGATGCGCACCTTCGCCAACCCAGTCGGCGGTGAGGGAGCACCGGCATCCGGCGAGAGCGTGGCCGGCCTCGCCGACCGCCTGAGATCGCTGATGCCGGGCTTGGACGCCACGGCTCCTTCGCCGAGATCCGGCCCGAGCAGCAATGGACGAGCACCCAGCTCGGCGATGAAGGTGAACCTCGTGCGGGCCAAGCCCTTCTACGATGGTGAGCACGTCGTCCGTGTCGAGGCCGAGATCTCGGCGTCCACCGGCGGTCCCGTCCAGCTGTCCATCAGGGCCGGAGTGCAGACCGACACCGGAATCGAGACCGAACCGCCCATCGGTGCCGCGGCGCCGCGTGTCAGATCGGTATCGGTCGCGGGCCGCCATCTGCGACCCGACGAAAACGGGACTTGGCCGCTAGATGTCCCGGACGGCGGGTGCACCGCGGAGATCGAGGTCGCATCGACTGAGCCAGTAGCCGTCCGGGTCGCCGCATCCGCAAAACGTGAAGCCATCCGGGCGGGGGACTGATGTCGACGATCACTGCGTACCCCTACCTCACCGCACCGGAGGAGGTCTGGTCTCCGGGACCCTGGTTCTACTCGCTCGGCGAAGGGCCCCGAACCCACCTCGCCCACGACTTCATCAACGGTTGGGACTATCAGGCGCAGCTCGAACTCGCCTGTGAGGTGGCCATCGATGTCGGTGCCTTGCGGAGCTCCGTCCGGATATCGCGCGGGCACGATCTGGATCTCATCGTGCTCGTTGACTGTCCCGCGTTTCGGGAGCGGTGGGTCGGTTTCCGGGCTCCATTGACGGACTCGGGCGAGCAGGTCATCTCGTGCGGCGTCTCGCTGCCACCGGCCAGCATCGCCGAGCGAATCAGCCTCGAACGCCAAGTCGTCCTTCGCGGAGAACACCCGGCTCCGCCTCCGCTGCCGTCGCGCAAGGGTTCGATCCTGCTGCGCGATGCCCGGAGCCGGAGCGTGGCCGTCGAGGGCGACGGAGGACGCTTCCCCGTGGAGCTGGTGGATCTCAGCGCAATGGGCTACCCGGACGCACTGTGGATGCTCGATGTCGACACGTCGGATGCCGATCGGGCGTTTCTCGCTGCCGTCCGCCTGTACGTGAACTCCTCCCATGATGCCAAGAGCGACCTGCTCGAGGCGGGAACGCCCCGTGGCAGGGACCTGGTCTCAGCTATGGGTTGGGACGTTCTACGGCAGCTCGTCGTCCGGTCGGCGATCTCCGGGCTCGACGTCCGACCGGACCAGGAGGAAGGCACCCTTGGGGCGGTTGTCTGGTCACTGCTCCACAACCGGCTCGGCTACGACCAACTCGCTGACATCGTCGCGGCTCTCGAGACCACAGCCGAGGACCTCGAGTCCCGCTTCCAGAGCGCAGCGGGGTTGTTCACTTGAGTGCTTACCTCTATCCCCGCCTGCCGCGCCCTGCCGCCCGCCAGCTGCTCAAGGTGCAGGAGGGGCTCAGCCTTTCTGAGCTTCGCTCCGCGGCTCGGACAAGCCATCCGGCCGCGGCTCCCGCGCCCACGGGGGGGCGTCCGGCACCCGACGACGTGTTGGAGAAGGTCGCAAGCAGCGTCCGCCATGCATGCGGCGAACAGTGGCCTGCAGAGGCGTCACGGGCGCAGGGGGCGACACTCGATCGCGCTGTCGGTAGGGCGCTGATCGACAACCTGCAGATCATCAGGCCCGACGCCGCGAACGAAGGCGTGTGGAGCTTCCTGTCGCTGGTGCTGCTTCCCGACATCGCGGTGCTTCGCTTCCCAGACAGAGCTGAGTCCCGCCTGCTGGGTGGGCCTCGCAATGTATTCCGACGGCCCTGGGAACGGCGCGTCGTCCTCGGCGACCTAGCGGACCGTTCTGGCAACAACGGGCAGGCGCTCGGCGAGGACGAACTCGTCAACATATTCGAGCGGTCGCGGCTGGCGCGATCACACGAGCTCGCCCGCGCGCTCGCCGAGAACATCCTCTCGGTCGACGTGGGGAACCGAAGCGAGTACGCACGCGAACTCACGAAGCACGTCAAGCGTCAACTCGGCGCATTCAACGTCGACGTGCTCGATCCATCGGCCGTACGCTCCCTCGTCGCTGAAGCTGGCTCACGGGTAACGGCGGGACCGTGAGCGATGACAGGCAACAACAGGACCTTGATGCGACGTCGGGCCGGGG
Organism: Spirochaetales bacterium; assembly: GCA_007126865.1. GTDB lineage: Bacteria > Spirochaetota > Spirochaetia > DSM-27196 > SKKC01 > SLAN01. The sequence goes on from SLAN01000315.1 coordinate 7,989, forward strand.
GCGTCTTCGATCCGCGCACAGCCGTCCATACTCGGAGAGTCACAAGGAGGTCCGTAGGGTGTCCACACCGGTAGGCCGCTACGGCGTTGGATACGTGCGTGGCGAGGTTCTGGAACTGGTGCCCCATCAGGGCAGCTGTAGCAGCGTTGAGGAGCTCCTAGAACTCCGCGGGGCGGCGTCCGGACCGGTTGCCGTGGACCTGTTCTGCGGCGCTGGGGGACTCAGCCTGGGGCTTCAGCAGGCTGGCTTCGAGGTTCTCGTCGGAGTCGACATCGATCGCTACGCGCTCGAGACCCACTCTGCACTCACCCCGGGTATGCACCTCGACTGGGACCTCGCCGACCCGTCCAGGGTGGAGGAGCTCTCCGACCTGCTCCTCAAGCTCGACGTGACGTTGATCGCCGGCGGTCCACCCTGCCAACCGTTCTCGAAGGCCGGCAGGTCCATGATCCGGGACCTCGTCCGCACCGGGCGCCGCCCGCCCAAGGACGTCCGGCGCGACATGTGGCAGTCCTTCCTCAACGTCGTGGAAACCGTGCGTCCCCCCGCGGTCATGATGGAGAACGTCCCTGACATGGTCCTCGACAGGGACATGCTCATCCTCCGCACGATCGTCGATGAGCTCGAGGGGCTCGGTTACGGCGTCGATGTCCAGATCCTCGAAACCCGTGAATACGGCGTTCCCCAGTACCGGCAGCGCGTCATCATCGTGGCGCTTGAAGACCGGGCGGAGTTCCCCTGGCCTCACGAGCGGTGGGCGACCTCCGACGCCGCTGCGCGGCCAACCTCAATCAGTCTCAGGGACGCCATCGGTGATCTGCCGGATGTCGAACCAGGCTGGCGGGGCGGCCACAGTGGCTCGTACCGGGGGCCGCAAACGGACTTCCAGAAGGCCATGCGCGCGAACGTGCCGAAGGGCGGGGGCGAGGAACTCACGGACCACGTCACCAGAGCGGTCCGTGAGGACGACCTCGCGGTCTTCCGGATCCTCGACTCCGACATGCGGTACTCGGAGCTGCCCACAGAACTCAAGCGTTATCGGGACGACATATTCGATGACAAGTACAAGCGACTGGACTGGGACAAGCCCTCGAGGACCATCACGGCGCACATCGCGAAGGATGGCTACTGGTACATCCATCCGGAGTACCACCGGACCCTGACGCTGAGGGAGGCCGCTCGCATCCAGACCTTCCCAGACGACGTCCGTTTCGCGGGCCCCCCAACCGCGGCACTGGCCCAGATCGGCAACGCCGTCCCGCCCGAACTGGGGCGCCACCTCGGCGAGGCCCTGCTCAGTGCTCTGGCGTCCCCAAGGGAGCGGCCCTGGCAGACCCGCGAGGTCTCGGAGGTCCTGGCTGACTGGTGGCGCAAGCCACGTCGGCTCACGATCCCGTGGTTGGCGGCACAGAATCGGTGGACCGCGCTGCAGGCCGAGTTCCTACTAGACCGGGCCAGGCCGAATCTCGCGCATCAGGTGTGGCAGTTCATCTCCACGCTGAAGACGCCCGAGCTCACCCTCGAGCGTCGTGCCGACCTGGAGTCCGTGCTCACGGGGCTACAGCGCGCGGAGCGGCTTCCCGCCCTGTTGGATATCGCCAGCCATCTACATGACCACCCCGAGGACATGGAGTCGCGCGATGGACTGCGACGGGCCGGTGTGCCGCCAAGCGTGCTGGACACCACGCTGAGGATCAGGACAGCCGGCAACGAGGACCCAGTGACAGCCCGGACGGGCATCCTCCGGCTCGCAGCGCTGTTCAACCAGTCCCGCGTTGATCAGTTCAACCGACGCTCCGACGGCCGAATCGCTGTGGCGCGGCTGATCGGTGTTGAGCCACCCGACATCGACGCGCCCGGTTCCGATGTCGCAGCAGTGGCGGGACCGGCCCACCTTGCGCTGTTCGAGCTGGCAGAATCCGTCTGCCGACCCGAGGAGCAGGATCACGACAACTGCCCGCTCCGCCTGTGGTGTCCGGCCGCGTCGGACCTGCAACCCCAGAATGCCGCCAAGCTGCCGTACGAGCCGTATGTCTGAGCGCCCAGATGCAATCGATCCGACGGTATCCCGGCAGATGTCGAACATGCCGCGGGAGAACTCATCGATCGAGATCGGTCTCCGGCGAGAGCTGCACCGCCGTGGAGTCCGGTTCCGCAAGAACCTCCGCGGGCTGCCCGGCACCCCGGATGTCGCTCTCACACGAGCGAGGTTGGCCATCTTCTGCGACGGCTGCTTCTGGCACAGCTGTCCTGACCACGGCGTTCTACCCAAGCACAATCGGCAGTGGTGGTCAGAGAAGCTCGAGGCGAACCGCTCGCGCGACCTTCGGAAGGACGAGCAGCTACGGGCGTTAGGATGGGAGCCCATGCACGTGTGGGAACATGAGGATGTGGCCGCTGCAGCCGACCGCATCGAGTCTCGTTGGCGGGAACGCACCGGCAGAGTCAACCGAGACCGCGCTGACAGCCGTGCCTCGTGCACGGGCAGAGGACCGGAACACGACGGTGGGGGAGAGTGAGTTGTCGATCAATCCGAACGATGTCACGCCCTCGGCCAGCCGGCTCACAACCTCACTCCGAGACATCGGTTACGACTCGGCAACCGCTGTCGCCGACCTGATCGACAACAGTCTGTCAGCGAACGCCCGCAGGATCGACATCGTCATCGAGTCCGCGGGTCCGCACTCCTGGATTCTCGTCGCCGACGACGGCGATGGGATGAGCCGTTCTGAGGTGACGGAGGCACTGCGTTTCGGGAGCCGTCGCGACTACTCGGCTGTAGATCTCGGTCGTTTCGGTCTTGGCTTGAAAACAGCATCGCTCTCCCAAGCCAAGCGTGTCACCGTGGTGAGCCGACGCGCACCTATCAACCGGACAATCTCCACCCGGACGCTCGATCTTGACCACATCCAAGAGCTTGATGTCTGGCAGGTGTACGAGCCCGAACTAGATCGTGAAGCCCTAGCCGTCGCGAGGGACTTCGTTGCTGAGTCTCCGGGGACCGTGATCGTGCTAGAGAAGCTCGACCGTGTCTTCGAAGGAATCGATCCGGCAGGTGGGTGGGGTGCACGCCGGCTCGACAAGCTCGCGGACGACCTTGACCGCTATCTCGGAATGGTCTTCCACCGCTTTCTCGAAGGCACGGCGGATCGCGAAATGCCGCTGACGATCGCCATCAACGGTCAGAAGGTCCGGCCCTGGAACCCTTTCGCGCCGGACGAGCCAGCCACAGAAGTCATGGGTCCATACCACTTTCGGCTCACCGGGTCGGACGCCCAGAATCACTCGGTCACCCTCGAGCGGTACATCCTGCCGGCTAGGTCGCACTACTCCAGCCCTGAGGAGTTCGACCGTCTGAGTGGTCCACGCAAGTGGAACCGCCAGCAGGGCATCTATTTCTATCGAGCGGACCGAATGGTCCAATCCGGCACCTGGGCCGGCATCAGGTCGATCGATGAGCACACGAAGTTCGCCCGCGCGGCGCTGAACTTCCCGACCGCCCTCGATGAGCACTTCCGCGTCAATGTTGCCAAGATGAAAGCCGTGGTCCCGGCGAACTTAAGGGAACTCATCTCGCCGCCAGTGAACGAACTCTGCGCGGCCGCGAACGCCAGCTACCGCAGAGCCAGCTTGGTAGAGCGGCGCAGCAACGGTGGGCAACGGGCAGGACGGCACTCAGGAGGGCTACAGTCGGCGGGGGTTTCCCTTCGTGTTGCTGCGGCGCTCGCCGGAGCAACGGGTGCTCTGGAACAGATCGCGGAGGTCCTCCGAGACTCAGATCCTGAAGCCGCTGAGGCGCTCGGCTTCTAATCGACGTGCGTCCCTATGGCGCCGAAGATGAAGTTGACTTCCTGACTAGTGGCGAATCCTGAATGTCGCCGGATTCATGCTTTCGGGCTGATCTCGGCAGTAGTCGAAAGCCCCTCAGAGTTCCTCGTGCCCCTCGTTGGAGGGTCTGCGGCCTACTATGAACGTAGATCGCCAGCAACGAAGTCAGGCGAGGGAAATGGGCCTAGCTCAGTAGAAGGAGCGGGCATTTCCGACCCTGCGAAGTTGACTTGGAACTGCACGCGCTTCGTCCGTGTTTTCGTTTGGACTTCATCGAAGGTGAGGAGAGTGAAGAAAGGTCTCCCGTAGTCGTTGTCCTCGTTCAACACCACGAATGCCCAGAGGATGCGGTCCTTCGCAGCTTCAGACAAGTGGTACTGCGTCTCGGAACTCCCGAAGAAGAAGCCTCCCAAGGCCTTGTTGCGGATCGCCTTAGCTGTTGTCTTCATCTCGATCAGTGTGATCTCATCGATGTGCTCACCTACGTTTCCGATAGTGAGTTCTGGGCTGGGTCTGCGTGTCATCGTGAGATCGAAGCTAGCGCCCGTGTAGTCACCGGATAGGCCGAGGAGTCGGAGGATCTCTGCCTTGGTCCCACGTGCCGGACGCTGGAAACGACGATCGAGGAGGACAAAGTCCTTTCCCCATGATTCAAGTCGGTGGTTACGTACACTCTTCTGGAAGCGCGTCATGAAGTCGCGCTCCATGTCATCGAGAGTGCGTGGGATTACTCAGCCTCGGTTCGGGATCGAACCAAGGATCGCCGATGGGCTTGCCTCGATCAAGTCTTGGCCTTCAAGACCGGCCGCAGGGCGGAAGGTCGCAGCTCGCGGTGCTAGTAGGCGAGGCTCGAGCAGGCACACGGAAGCCCGACGCAGCCGCGAATGCCACGGGTTCGCTCCCGCGGGACTTGGTTTGTACTCAAGCAGCAGGGTCGGGTGGAACATCGGCCCGGCCCCGAACGTCGCCGGGCGGGAACCGATCGTGGTTGCGTTCCAGCTTGGCGTGCGCGACCTCAAGCAGGTTGACACCGAGCATGTCTGCGAGCCGCACGAGGTAGATGGTCACGTCGGCGAGCTCGTCCCGGACGTCCTCGGCACGGGCCGATCCCATCACCTCGGCGGCCTGCTCCGGGGTGAGCCACTGGAAGATCTCGAGCAGCTCCCCGACCTCGCCGGCCAGCGCCATCGACAGGTTCTTGGGCGTGTGGAACTGCTC
>SLAN01000335.1 GCA_007126865.1 Spirochaetales bacterium
CGATCTCGTCCGGACAGTCGGCGGCCGCGAATTCGATCGTGGTATATTCGGAGCCCTGGTGAACGCTCACCGTCTCGAACCCGGCAACCTCGAGAAAGCACGCACTGAGAATGTGCTGCCCCGTGTGCTGCTGCATGTAGTCGAACCGTCGCTCCCAGTCGATCCGCCCTTTAACCGGTCCGTCGCCCGGATCCGAATCGACCGCGTGCCACACTTCTCCGGACTCGTCTTTGCGTACCGCGATCACGGATGCATCGCCGAGCCATCCGGTATCACACGGCTGCCCACCACCCTCCGGATAGAACGCAGTCCGGTTAAGTGAAAGCTCGAGCACACCGTCGTTCGTCGTACGCCGTCCGGTGACGTTCGCTTCGAAGCGGTCGAGATAGGAATCGTGATGGTACAGTAGCTCCGCCATTGTCATACGCTACCATAGCCGTAACTTTGACGCACGGGAACGGCGACGGGTACTATACGGGCGTGTCAGGCTCATCGGTCCCACGTCTGCTCACTCCCGGAAACCGGGAGGAGTATAATGTATATCTCTCCGACCACGCCGCAGCCGACCTCGGGCTGCAGGAGCTCGCAACGCATTTCCAGGTGGAAGGACTCAGCGTTCGAGAGGCAGCCGAAATACTGCGTGCTCCGACGTACGATCCGGAAACGCTGCGGTACAGGCAAGCGGTGTTCAACGATTTTCGCACCCTGCCGGGGCTACGGGAGGCGTTCCGTGAGCTGCTTCCACGTTTCGACGAGCTGGCGACGTTCGGCGCCGCGCGACGCGATGCGACATCCCCACTGCAACAGACGATCTGGAGACTCGGCGAGCTCGAGCTTCTCGTCGAATGCGTCGAACGACTGAGCGGCGCGCTCGAAACCGAGACAAAACCGCAATCGGCGGCGCTCAATGACATTGCCCGTTATCTCCGCGACATGCGATCGCGAACGGACTATCAAACGATGCGTGCCCGACTTCCCGAGCTGCGGCGCGGTCTGCAGTACAAACGCAGTGTCACCCTCGGTGTGAACCTGGACGAGAAGCTTCGGCCGGTGGAAGTTGCAGTGCTCGACATCAACGACCGGCCGTTCGCCGAGCAAAGCCTGATCGCCCGTCTGTTCGGATACACTCGCGACTTCTCGGTGCAATCGAATGTGCTGAGCAGCCCCATCCCATCCGAGCTGTCTACCCAACCGCGCAGCCGCATACCGCTCGCGCCGCTCTTCCAGGAAATAGAGCAGCTGCTGTCCGGAGCGTTACGCCCGATTCAGCGCGAGCTCCGTGCATTCGTCCACGAGAACACCGCGGTTTTCCGGGGGCTTCGGGTTGAAGCTGCATTCGTTCTCGGCGCAGTCCGCCTCGCCGAGCGTCTCGAAGGTATGGGACTGCCGACCTGCCTCCCGACGATTCACACCGAAGATCACACCGAAACGATCGAAGGGATGTACAATATTCATCTCGCGCTCCGTAACGAGACTCGTAGCGAGAAGAGAGGACGAGGAAGCGATCCGGTAGTCGTAAACGACCTGCGCTTCGCGCCGGACCACAGGTTCTACGTTCTCACCGGACCGAATCAAGGCGGAAAAACAACGTACACCCAGGCGGCCGGCATCGCCTATGTCTTCGCTCAATCAGGGCTGTTCGCACCGGGAAGATGTGCCGATATCATACCGGTCGATGTGATCGAGACCCATTTCCCGACCGGCGAACACGGCAGTCTCGATACGGGTCGACTCGCCGACGAAGCACGCCGTCTTTCCGAAATCATCGACGCCATCACCGACCGGAGCCTTGTCCTGTTGAATGAGAGTTTTGCGAGCACCAGTCCGCACGAGGCGGTATCGCTCGCCTCTGAGCTCCTTCGCGTTCTCTCGGAGACCGGTGTACGGGGAGTGTACGCGACACACCTGCACGATCTCGCCCTGCGCTGCCGGGAGTTCGGTTCCGGAGTCGCGCCGCTGACCGCCGAGGCGATCGTGGAGGGCGAGTCGGCGAAGCGAACGTATCGAGTCCGCGAGGGAAGTCCGGCAGGCGATAGCTTCGCCCGGGATATCGCGCTCAAACACGGGCTCAGCTACGAGCAGATGAAGGCTCGACTCCGCAATCGCGGGTTGCTTCGCGACGGTCGCTCGCCCGACCAACGGCAGAACCCATCAGCCTAGGAGTTTGTCGGACATATGGGCAGAATTGAATATCGGAAGTGCTTAGTGCATATTCTCGCCGAGAGGAATGCATTCCGATGTCGGTGTATATGTCCGATATTCAGTTCCGAAGTGAAGTCCGACAAACTCCCAGGACTCTCAGAAGACCTCGTAAGACCTGACCGAGTCGAGGATCACCATTGCACGCACTCGCACGCGATATGAGCCGCCGGACATTCCGAATACCGGCGGCCGATCGAGCAGAACTCGCGCCTCGATCTCGGCCGGACGCGAACGATGCCGGCTCCGTGCGTACTGGTGAACCGCGTCAACAATCGCGCTATCGAGGGCGTCGAGAACCGCCTCCGGACCACCATGGATGCCTGCGCTTCCCTCTCCACCTGCTCGCGAAATCGAGGCGCCGCGGAAGCCGTGTCGATAGCGGGCTTGTTCACTCTCCAGGTCGTATCGTACGTCGAGGAAGAGCCGTGATTCGGTCTCTCTCGTATCGAGAACCGTAAGTTGCCGATCTCCCCACGGTAGCTCGCCTCGCAGTTGTACCGTGCTCCGGCGTTCGACCCCCCGGTCGGGGGCCGCGGGCCGATATGTGACATCGTAGCCGTACACCATGCCGGAGAACGACCTGCGGGCGATTTCGAGCGCCCGTTCGGCCGCACCCCCACGGTCCCAGCGGCCGGTTCCCACGTCAGGGGCGACGAACGGTTCAAGCTCAGCCCAGAACTCCCCCTGCAGGAACTCGGTTGCCGCTGCGCTGTTGACGGCGAAACATGCAATCATGAGAAGAGAGATCGTTACCCGTGCGCCGGCCCGCGCAGAATTCAAGCGAAGCATTCCGGTTACCGGTATCGGCACGTGATGTGCCGGTGATTAGCAGCGAGTCGAGCGGGCAATCGGCTCCGGGCCGGGTCACCTGCCGATGGATGCAGGATAACTACTCCCGTCCGGTGAAAACCCGAAGCGGACTGATTCCGAGTCGGACGCGGAAGTAGATGTAGGCGACCACGAACCCGGCGAGGTGCGTCAGGTGGGCAACGCCGCTCTGGGGATTGGAAATCCCTCGAAACAGTTCGAGAGCGGTGAAGCCGATAACGAGCGCAGGAGCCTTGATCGGCACGATGGCGAACAGGAAGATCGTCGAGTCGGGATAGAGCGTTGCGTACGCAAGCAGGGTCGCAAAAACCGCACCCGATGCGCCGAGCAACTGAATGTGAAAGGCACCGGAAACAAGGTAAACGAAAAGGGACATGACACCGGCGAGCAATCCGGCGACAAGGTAAAACACGAGAAACTCGGTCGAGCCGAGCCGCCGCTCTACCTGCGTTCCGAAAATGAAGAGTCCGAACATATTGAAGAGTATATGCGCATAGTTCGTCGGAGAATGGACGAACATATAGGTGAACGGCTGCCAGA
>SLAN01000120.1 GCA_007126865.1 Spirochaetales bacterium
CGGCTGGAATCCGTGTTGAGCTTCACCGCTCTCGGGGGTTCGAATCCCCCACCCTCCGCTCACGGAAACACCCGCTGACCAGCGGGAACGCCCCCGACGCCGTGCCGGGGGCGTTCGCGTGTACGCCCGGCATGGGCGACTGTTTCGGGGTGGAAGTCTCCGAGTTGGGAGGTGATGCCCGGCTGAGCTGGAGGCAACTGCGGCATCGTGAGGTGGCGTGGGGAGGAAGCCCGAGGCGGAACTTCGGACCTGACGAACAGGAATCGCATAGGAGGCACGTCGGCCTGGGTGAGCCAGCACGCGATGGTGAACCCGTCATCGCCTACGGGCGCGGCGTGTAGATGCGGCAGGGCTCGAAGGACGACAGTCGTTCTTATCCGGGGAGGCCTCTCGGGGTGTCGGCGAATGGTGAGTACGCCCGGCGGCCGACAACGGCGGTGGGAACACCGGCGTTCGCTCGGGAGGAGTCAGCAGAGGCCGTAGTGCCAGCGGGGGTCTCGATCCAAACGCACACGAGGTGCGGGCTTTCGAAGGGCCGAACGTCAAGCCGAGAGGATGAGTGTGATGGCTGACGGTGGTCGCAGTGAGCGCAGCCAACCCGCCCAGGCGGGGCAGTTGCAGGAGGAGACGGTGAAGCCGTCGGGGCCTGTAGCTGTGCGTAGTGGCCGTCTGGAGTTGTCCGAGTTGTCGTGTCAGCCTGTCCGGGTCGATGGTCTGTGGGGGCAGGTGTTCTCGCGTGACAATCTGACCCGGGCGTTACGGCGCGTCGAGCGAAATGGTGGCGCGGCCGGTGTGGATGGGATGACCACGGAGCAGTTGCGTCCGTGGCTCCATGAACATTGGGCCGAGGTCAACCAGCGGCTCGACGCGGGACGCTACGAGCCGTCACCGGTCCGGCAGGTCGAGATCCGTAAAGCCCGATGGCGGGGTGCGGCTGCTTGGTGTCCCAACGGTGCTGGATCGGCTGGTCCAGCAGGCCATCACCCAGGCGCTCGAGCCGATCTTCGATCCGGGGTTCTCGTCGCGTAGCTACGGGTTCCGCCGGTTTCGTAGCGCTCACCAGGCCGTCGAACAGTCACGGGTGTGGCTGGAGGAGGGCTTCCGGTGGGTGGTCGATGTCGATCTGGAGAAGTTCTTCGACCAGGTCAACCATGACAAGCTCATGCACCGGGTGTCACGTCGTGTGGCCGACAAACGTCTGTTGAAGCTCATCCATCGTTACCTGCAAGCCGGGGTGATGGTCGACGGGGTCAAACAGCCGTCGGGGGAGGGGACCCCGCAGGGGTCGCCGCTCTCGCCGCTGCTGTCCAACATCATGTTGGACGACCTCGACAAAGAGCTTGAGGCACGCGGTCACCGGTTCGTTCGCTATGCCGACGACGTCCGCGTCTTTGTGCGTAGCGAACGGGCCGCCCACCGGGTCCTTGATGGCATCACCGATGTCGTCGAGGGACGGTTGAAGCTGAAGGTCGACCGGGAGAAATCAAGCGTCTCGACCGCCTCGGTCGCGACGCTGCTGGGTTTCGGGTTCTACTTCGCACCAGGCGGCAAGGTCGGTATCCGGGTCGCACCCAAGGCGTTCAAACGCCTCAAGGTGCGTCTCAGACAGCTGACCCGCCGCAACTGGGGTGTCTCCATGGAGCACCGACTCGAGAAGCTGAACCGCTACATCGCCGGGTGGTGTGCCTACTTCGGGCTTGCGGACGGCCGCAAACGGTTCGAAGCGGTCGATGAATGGGTACGCCGCCGGTTACGTGCCGTGCGCTGGAAACAGTGGAAACGGACACGTACCCGTATCCGCGAACTCCGAGCGCTTGGCATGCCGCCGGATATGGCCTACCAGTGGGCCATGACCAGCAAAGGCGCCTGGCGTACCGCTGGCTCGGCGCCACTACACCGGGCCATGCCCAACAGCTACTGGCACGACCACGGCCTACGAGGACTCGCCTACCACTGGCACAACCGCCGAGGTGCCTGACGAACCGCCGGATGCGGACCCGCACGTCCGGTGGTGTGGGAGGGGGCGGGGAAAGCCCGCCCCCTACCCGATATCTGGACGCCGAAACGTCGATGGGGCACAGATTGGTCACAGGATCTGTCGAGAGCGTGGATGTGGCTGGGATCGAGGCGTCCATTTGTGTCCGAGCGCCTGCGACCGTCAGCCCTCGCGCGCGGTGTCATCCTCCGGCGGACGTTGCTGCTCTGGTAGCTGACGGCGTATCCGCGTTCGCTTGCCTCGTTGCGAGGGGAAGCGTGTTCCGGGGCCGTAGGTCACGCTGGGGCCACGCTGTGCTTCGGAGGTCTTGGCCAGCAGGCCGCGCTCGACCAGGTCAGCCAGCAGGCGGGAGGTCGCGGGGGTGTCGAGGTCGAGCAGGAGTCGGACCATGCGAGCGTTGATCTCGCCGGTCTCCCGCACCAGCCCGATGATCTTACGATCGGATTCCTCCGTCGAGCTCCGGCGGTAGGTGACGCTGGCACCCAGAGCCGCAAGGGCGTGGCTCGTGAGTCGGAACTTCGGCTCCGCTCGCCGGGCGTCGTGTCGGGTCCGCTCGATGAGTCTGGTCGGCTCGCCAGCGAGTCGGTCGAGTGTGGCGAGGGCTTCGTCGCGGTCCTTTTGTAGGAGCGGAGCGATCTGTGCGGCGGACACGGTCCGGTTCGGGAGTAGGTGCAGCAGCACGAGCATGGTGTCGGCGTCCTGGGCCTCGGCGGTGGGAAGTGTGGCCACGAACCGGGCGATCGCGGCGTTCGGGGCTCCGCCGAGTAGCCGCACGCGTACCCGGGCGTGGTCATCGTGGAACGTGGGCGGTTGGTGGCCCACGCGCGCCATCTCCACGTACATCCGATCGACGCCCGACCCGGCAGTCTCTGCCAGGCCCAGCGTTCGGATGGCGCGGGCGAGGACGCTGTTCCTCGGGCGTGAGGAGGTCGTCAGCACGTTCTGCGCCGTCACACCCGTGACGAACGGCCCCGGTGAGTCGACGGTGAGCCGCGTTGCCGCGTGCTCGATCTGCACCGGGCCGGCGCGGCGGTAGTCGCGATGCATGATGGCGTTGATGATGGCCTCGCGCACCGCGGCATCCGGGAGGTCTGCGATCTGAAGCTGCTGACCACCAGGGAGGTTGATCGAGGTCCGGTCCAACCGTGCGTCGAGGAGCTCCAGGGCGCGCTCGAGGATGGGGAGCAGGGGGCCGCTGAGAGGCTCGTTGACGACCAGGGCACCGCTCGGGGTCCTGCGGTGGATGTAGACGAGCTGTTCTCCGCGGTCCAGATCGTCCGTGAACAGCAACGCCCCGGCGTTGTTCAGCGTCCCCATGGGTGAGGTGAGGCCCAGGTTTCGGAGCAGATCGGGGTCGGATCGTTGGCCGTAGGCGGCGGTGGTCGGGTCGGCGACGCGGGTGAGCATCGATCGGGCGATCGAGAGCGCGATCGGCTGCGCCTGGGCGACCGGGACGTGGCTGTCGTGGCCTGACCAGTCGTCGTCTCGGCGATCGGCAACCACCGTGGCGATCCGCTGGGTGGACATGGGCTCGCACGCATCCCCGACCCGCTCGGTGGATCGCCCACCGACC
>SLAN01000316.1 GCA_007126865.1 Spirochaetales bacterium
AACCTCATTGTACCGCTTGCTTTGCGCGAGCTGTCAACAAATGAGCATCTCGAAAGGCAAAATGATCGTTTTTCGATCATTTCGAAAGCATGCTGCGCTTTCGTTTTGCGCATCAGTCGAATTATGGTAGGCTGAAGACCATCCGTCGGGAGCTCGCATGAAAAGAACGCGACAGAATCGCATTATCTCGGAGGTAAATCGCCGCGGATCGATCTCTGTACGGGCGCTGAGTCGTCAGCTCGGGGTTTCGGAGGTGACTATCCGGCGCGATCTCCACGAGCTCGAGCAGGAAGGGGTCGTTCGTCGCGCCTTCGGCGTCGCGCATGCCGGTGATCGATCGACACCCTTCCGGCCGGAGCAACCGGCCGGGGGTGAGCGGCACACCGTTTTCCGACCACATTTCTGGGTAGTGCGGTCACAGGAGCCCACCGCCTATCGAGTTTACCGTCCTCAAAACGATACGGAACAGCAGGAGTTGAACGGCTGGAACTACACGATGAGAAGCGAGATCGCCGCCTACTATCAGGTCAATAACTACCGCGCGTCGTATGAGCTGTGTGATTTCGTTGCCGCTCTACTTCGAGAGCAAGCCCGCTCGATCGGTACCGTGCTGATTCTGAGCAGCGACGCGGAGTGCTTCGACGATCGGATAGCCGGATTCACGAGACGATTGCAGGAGGAGGACCGTGCGCCGGTACAGAGCCACGTTATCTCCCGATGTCAGAGCGCGTCGGTTGTCTCCGATGCGCTGAAAACCTACCCGGATGTAGACGTTATCTATTCTGTTGATGAGAAGAGCACCATATCGCTTCTGGAGACGCTCACGGATGCCGATCTGTCGTCCGAGTTACCGCCGCTCGTGCTGTTCGGTATCTCGAACCGGCAGATACGCGAGGCGATCGCACATATCGAGCTGTTTCGCCCTACCGCGGGGGTAGAGGTGCCTCCGGTTCTTGCCGCAAAACGGATACTTTCGGGGGTGCGAACGCTCTCCGTGTCCGACTCGAGTAATGCCCTGAGAGAACCGCTCGATTATCGTATCGTTTCGGCAGCGGAACTCCAGTCGGAACAATTCGACGAGACGGAATCCCGAGTGAGTGTCCCCAGGGCGGCGAATCCGCTGTCGGTGGCGCACGTAAGCGATGATACCGTAGAACCCGAGTGGTCGGCACAGGTGGAGCAGGCAGTCGCACGGCTTGCTCCGGCGGCGAATATCCATCTTCGTATGTTCGACCGATCGAGGATACAAGCGAGACAGATCGAAGAGGCACGTCGTCAGATCGCCGAGCGGGCGTTCCGGCTGGTGGAGCCGCACAAGGTCATTCTCATGAGCGACGGGGCGATCACCGAAGCGCTTGCCGATCTGCTCGCCGGAAGCAGTATCGAGACGACGGTGATCACGAACTCGACGCGCGTTTTTGCGAAGCTGTCGACGAATCCGTCGATTCATCTGATTTCAACCGGGGGCGAGCTTCGCCCACCGTACTCGGGGTTAGTAGGCTGGATCGCCGAAGGTGCGGTAAGCGAGCTGCGGGCGGATAATCTGATGCTTGAACCGGCATCGATATCCGCGGACTACAAACTTTGCTGTGACAATATTGCCGAGTCTCCGATGTTACAGGCGATGATCCGGGCAGCTCGACGCATTACCGTCCTCTGCGATTGCTCGCGCTTCAACGTCGGGGCGGCGACCCAGATCGGTGGCATCGAGGTCGCAACCACACTGGTGACCGACGCGGCGACCCCGGCGGCGGTACGTCTGAATATCCGGGAACGCGGTGTAGAGGTTGTCACCTGAACGGAGCCTATTATGAACGACTTCCTGAAGCGGGCCTTTGAAGAGCAGCCGACCCTTTCCGCGATCGATGCACTGCGGCGTGCCGCACGAGCCGTACCCGACGACCCGACCCGCCCCGCGTACCATTTTCTCCCCCCGGCAAACTGGATGAACGATCCCAACGGCCCGATCTACCACGACGGGTACTACCATCTGTTCTATCAACACAATCCATACTCGGACTCGTGGGGGAGCATTCACTGGGGCCACGCGCGCAGCTCCGACCTCGTCCACTGGGAGCACCTGCCAATCGCGCTCTCCCCTTCCGTTGAACGCGGCGAAGCGTGTTGCTACTCAGGCACGAGTGTGATTCGGGCCGACGGCACGCCGGTCATCTTCTATACGAAGGTGGGACCGGAGGGTGCCGCGCAGCCGTTCGAGCAGTGGATGGCGGTCGGAGACCGGCAGCTGCTCGAGTGGGAGAAGATCGAACAGAATCCGGTGTTGAGCCGCGAGACGCATGGTGGCCCGCCCATTCTCGACGACTGGCGCGATCCGTTCGTATTCGAGCACGGAGGAGATACCTATATGGTGCTCGGCGCGGTTATAGACTCGCCGCCGGAGGAGCGTGCGGCGGTGTTGCTCTATCGGGCGCGTGACGAGCGGTTGCTGGAGTGGGATTATCAATCAGTAGTGCTCTCCAGCCCGAAATACGAGCGTGAGTTTCTCGAGTGTCCGAACTTCTTCCGGCTCGGCGATAAGTGGCTTCTGTTCGTCTCGCCGTACCACCCGGTCGAGTATTATGTCGGCGATTTCGACCCGGCGGAGGGACAATTCACTCCGGAGCGAAAGGGAAGGGTAGACCACAGCATCGACTTCTACGCGAGCAACGCCTTCCTGACTCCGGATGGCCGGCGTATCGTTCTCGGATGGATTCGCGGTTTTCGGAAAGGGCGTGGATGGAATGGTTGTCTCTCGTTACCCCGGGAGGTCGAGCTCAGCGACGACAACGCGCTCGTACAGCGCCCGGTCCGCGAGCTCGAGGCGCTGCGTGACACGGTATTCGAGCTTGAACCGATTAGCCTGCAGAGCGAGGTATACCGGGTGGCGGAGGTGCGCGGTAAGCAGCTCGAAATCATAGTACGGATACGGTCGCGGTCGGCCGGTCGGTTCGGAATTCGGGTGCGTATGGGGGAGAATGAAAGCGGCGGTGTCGAAATCGCCCTCGAGAGCGAAACGCTTATCGTGGACGGATTGAAGGTGTGCCTTCCGGCGGGAATCGAACATCAACAGGTGGACTTCCACCTGTTTCTGGACAACTCGGTACTGGAGCTGTTTGCGTGCGGCGGCAGAGTCGCGGTGACACGCACGATCTATCCGCCGGAGGACGCCGAAGATGTAGCGCTGTTCTGCGATGGTCGAGTAGAGGTCGAGCGCTTTCTTGCCTGGCAACTGAAGTCGGCGCCGGTCGGCGGGTTCCCTTCGCTGCGCGGTTAGTCAGGAGGGATACGCTGTCGCTTTACACGCACGGCGATTTTCGCCCACCGTACAGCGGGATGTGGTACGAGGTGAATGGTATCGAGTCGCTGCCGTCGCCGGCGGTTCTGGTGTCGGCCGAGCGGGTTGCGGGGAATATCGAGGCGTGCATATCGCTTGCAGGCTCTCCGGAGCGCCTCCGTCCGCACGTGAAAACGCACAAGAGCTCGTCGATTATCCGACTGCACCTCGATCGAGGGATAACCCGGTTCAAATGTGCCACCGTAGCCGAAGCGGCAATGGTCGCCTCGGCCGGAAGCCGCGACATACTGCTCGCTTATCAGCCGGTCGGACCGGCGGTCGATGCGTTGTGCGCGGTAGCGGTGCGATACCCGAACGCACGTTTTGCGTGTCTGGTTGACAACCGCTCCTCGCTCGAAGCAATCGAGCGCACTGGAGCTCGCATCGGCGTTCAGCTCTCCGTCTATATGGACCTCGACGTGGGAATGCATCGTACCGGTATCGAACCGGGAGATGCCGCCTGCGAACTGTATCGGGCGGTGCACGATTCGGAAGTGCTTGACGCCGGGGGAATTCACGCCTACGACGGCCACATCCACGACAGCGATATCACAACACGCCGGGCGAATGCACGGAGGAGCAGGGAGCTCGCGTTCGCCCTGCGCGATCGTCTTCTATACGAAAAGATGTCGGTGCCGGAGATCGTGCTCGGTGGAACCCCGACCTTTCCGTGTCATGCCGCCGCGTATGAGGAGGGGGTGGCTCTCTCCCCGGGCACGTATGTATACCACGATTGGGGATACCAGACACACTATCCCGATCTTCCGTTCGATATGGCGGCCGTAGTATTCGGTCGCGTGATAAGCGTGCCGCGAGCCGGCCGATTTACCGTCGATATCGGAAGCAAAGCGATTGCCGCCGATCCGGAGCAGCCCCGAGGATTGCTGCTCAACATGCCGGAAGCGAAGGCCGGTGCCCAGAGCGAGGAGCACTGGGTGTTCACCGCCGGCGAAGAGCAAACGCCGTCGGTTGGTGCGCCGGTTTTCGTGTGGCCGCGGCACATCTGTCCAACGATCGCCCACCACGACGCGGTTGCCGTATGTGGAGCCGATGGCGAAATCGCGGAGTGGTGGAACACTGATGCACGAGGGAGGAGCAATCTTGCAGACACGTGAAGAAGCCCTGGAGGCACGCGGATATTCGATCGACGATGTTCCGAAGCCGAACGATGTTTTTGCAGCCGTCGTAGAACATGGCGGTGTTGCCTATCTGTCCGGAATCGTTCCGATCTCCGGCGGACATGTAGTCAGCCGGGGGAAGGTACCGTCGGAGGTACCGCTGGATGACGCAATCGAGGCGGCCGAGCTCTGCGCTGCGAACCTGCTTCGAGTCTTCGCGCGCGATATCGGTCCCTTGAGCCGAATACGGCGTGTGATCAAGGTGACGGGGTATGTCAACTGCGACCCCGACTTCACGGAGGCGCACCAGGTAATTCACGGCGCCTCACGTCTGCTTGTCGATGTTCTCGGCGAGGCGGGCCGACACGCACGCGCAGCGCTCGGAATGGCCGGACTTCCGCTTGGGGCGAGCGTGGAGGTCGAGATGCTCGTTGCCGTCGAATGATCGCACCGATCTTCGATTCCGAAGTGAAGTCCGACGAACTACACGGGGCGAAAGCTACCGGGGCTCTGCTCGTACACCGGCTGTCCGTTTACCACCGTCGCGGTTACTGCCGCCGATCTGAGTGCCGTGTCGTCGCCGCTGCGGTCGAGCTCCGTCGGGTCGTGTGAGAGAAAAACGAAATCGGCGGCCATGCCGGCTCCGATGCTGCCTTTCCACTCCTCGGTGCCCTCCGCTCGCGCCGATCCGACCGTGTAGCATTCGATCGCTTCGCGAACCGTGATTCTCTCTGCGCCCGAACGGAGTACTGCTCGCCGAATACCTTCAAGCGGCGCGAACGTTGCCTCCGCCGGCGAATCGGAGCCGAACGACAGCGGGGCTCCGGCGTCGAGGAGCGAACGGTAGGGGTAGGCGCGGGCGGCGCGCGCTGCTCCGAGTAACTGCTCGTCCTTCTCCGGTGTCGCAATCGCGTGCGGCTGTGCGGCCGCATGGACGCCGAGGCGTGCGAATCGTTCGATGTCCCGCGGGGAGACGAGCTGGCAGTGCTCGAGCCGATGCCGCAGCCGGGTGACCCGCGAAGTACGCTGCGAGAGACGCTCCACCGTATCGAGGAACTGCCGAACCGCCCGGTCGCCGATCGCGTGAAACGCTCCTTGTCTGCCACGGAACGTTAAGCGCCTGAGAACCGCGAGGAGCGTGGAGTCGTCGAACATTCGAGTTCCGCTGTTCTCCGGGTCGTCGGCGTACGGTTCGAGCAGTGCCGCGGTTCGCGTGGAGAAGGCACCGTCGAGAAAGTTCTTAACGGGGCCGCGGCGGATGAATCGACGGTCGTAGCGGGCAAAGCGCATTCCGAGCGCCTCTCGGGGTGACCTCCCGAGCGACCAGCAGGTGACGCGGCACGGGAGGCGGTTGGCTCTGCGAAGTCGGGTAAGAGCGAACGCGGAACCCGCGTACCACGTGTTGTCGCCGACACCGGTGATACCGTGGCGTGCGAAGCTCTCGAGGCCCCGGAGCAACAGCTCTTCGGCGAGCTTCCGGTTGCGGTGGATCTCCTGCAGACGTCGCACAT
Organism: Spirochaetales bacterium; assembly: GCA_007126865.1. Taxonomy (GTDB): domain Bacteria; phylum Spirochaetota; class Spirochaetia; order DSM-27196; family SKKC01; genus SLAN01. The sequence continues at coordinate 5,964 of SLAN01000316.1, forward strand.
GGATCGGCCGGGAGGCTCCCTCGCGAAGAATTCCGGTCGGCTCTCCGTCGGAGTCGCGTTCGATGTGACCGTCGTGCGGATCCGGCGTACGGCGAGTTATCTCCAGTACGCGAAGCATGGCCGAATTGACGCACGCCCCGTGCCCGGAGAACTGGTAGAGCACGATCGGCCGGTCGATAGTGATCGCGTCGAGAACGCGGCGATGCGGCTCGGGCCAGAACGGGTAGTCCCAACCGTAGGCGCTGAGCGGAACGCCGGGCGGCAATTGCCGATCGAGCTCCCGGACCGTGCGCACTATTTCCGCTTCGGCCATGCCGTAGAGATGTGGCTGGCTCGCCTGATCGCCGGTGATGAGCGTGTGAACGTGATTGTCGATGAATCCGGGCAGTACGGTTGCCCCGCCGGCGTCGTGCACCGGTAACCGACTTCGACCGTCGCGGTCGACGGGGGCGTCGGCCGTGCCTGCGCGGCCGACCCACCGGATAGCCCCGTCGGCGATATGGAGCGAATCGGCGAGCGTATCGGCCGAGTAGCGCGGGTCGAGGATCGGTATCTGCGCATGATAGATTACGTACTCGCGAGGTGCTCGGCTCACGGGGAACTCCTTGGTCTGTCGGCGATCGATTCCGCCAACGCTACAGATCGAGTGCGTTTGTGACAAGCCGGGGTGTCGATACTGTCAAGACTCGCTTGAAATGTCCCCTGGCGCGTCGACGCGCCACGTGCGCTCGAAACGGTGCGGTGGCGCCGCTGAGGTGTTGATCTCCGGTCGCCTGCCCGGCAATCTGTACATGATGGGAAAGAGCCGTCGAGAAACGAAGAACTCCGGTCGCCGGGCTAATCCCGGGCGCCGTGCGACGGCCTCGGGCCGCCGTTCCCCGGAAAGCCGCCGCGCCGCGGTAGCAGTGGGCACGGTCGCGGTTATGGCGCTCGCGCTGTTGCTCGTGCTCAGCCGCGCGCCGGTGCCGATCACCGAGCTTTTCGGTTCGGTCCCCGACGCGGCCGAGCTGTGTTCGGATGCGGTTGAATGGTCGAGTGTCGCGGCGAATCCGAACCGCTATCGCGGTGCGGTATTCGCGGTGACGGGCACCGTCGCCTCCGCTGTGTTTGCGAGGCATGTCGACGGCAGGCCGACCTTCCTGAACATCGGGGCTCCGCACCCGCAGCGGCCACGATTCGAGGCGGTTATCTGGGACGAGCACCGCGGTTCGTTTCTCGATCGATATCCCGGCGGAGTCGAGGTAATGCTCGAAGGACAGCGCATCTGTGTCGCGGGAATGGTAAACATGCACGATGGTGTGCCACAGATCGAGCTGAGAAGCCCTTCGCAGCTGGAGATCATGTCGCCATCGCCGTAGGTCGTGGTGGGTCGCCACGCTGTACTGCAGTTCGAGGCAGCGCTTCCGTATTGCGTCGCGACGTACCATCACCTATTCTCATATATCCATGGGCTATACCAACTGTACTGCGATAGAGCGGTCAGGTCTGCGAAGTGCGCTTCCGGGGCTCGCCGCGATCGTAGTAATGGTCTTCAGCATCTTCTTCCCGCGGCTTCTCTTCTCACCGCTGCTCGTGGCAATTCAAGCCGATCTCGAAGTACGTGCTGCCGCAGCGACCCGCATATTTGCGACGATCTATGTCGGGTACGCAGTATCGATGCTCTTAAGCGGCTTTCTCGCAACCCGTGTGAAACATCGGCGAATCGTGGCGTTCGCGGCGCTCGGGGCGGGGCTCGGTATGCAGGTTGCCGCCTCCGCGCCCTCCCTCCCGGTGCTCCACTTCGGGGTTTTGATCGTCGGCGTGTCCGCCGGTCTCTACGCACCGTCAGGCCTTTCGATCGTGTCGGAAATTGTACCCGCGGCCCGGCGTGGGACGGGGTTCGCGATTCACGAGCTCGGTCCGGCCTCGAGCTTCGTTCTCGCACCGGCGTTTGTCGCTCTTCTGCTGCCGTCGTTCGGATGGCGTGCGCTGGTGTCGGCCACCGGGATCGTCTCGGCGCTGGCCGGTCTCTCGTATCTCGCCGGAGGGAGCGCCGGAGCGTTCCACGGTGAGGCTCCGCGTCTCGGAAACCTCAAGCTCATTTTTCGGTATCCGCGCTTCTGGCTCATTATCGTTTTCCTGGTGATCGCCGCCTCCGCAGCGCTCGGGATGTTTGCGGTTCTGCCGACCTTTCTGATCGGCCACCGGGGCATGGACCAACAGGTGGCGAACGGCCTTATCGGGGTGTCCCGGACATGGGGGCTTCTCATGGTTTTCATCTCCGGTGTGCTCAACGACCGCATCGGGTTCCGGCGCCTGGTCACCGCGGTTTTCGCGATCACCGGAGTTTTCACGATCCTTCTGACTGTCGCCGACGGAATACTTCTGGCGGTGGCGGTGCTGCTGCAACCGGCGGTGATCAGCGCGTTCTTCCCGGCCGCTATCGCCGCGATGGCGTCGATCGGGCCACCGCGCACCCGGAACGTAGTAATAAGCCTCGTCGTTCCGATGGCGAGTGTCTTCGGAGCCGGACTGTATCCGGCGGTCGCCGGGTATTTCGCGGACCTCGGCTTGTTCGACCGTGTTTTTCAGGTAACCGGAGCGGCGCTTCTGCTCGCGATCGTGCTGGTGCCGCGATTCGGTCCGAGCCGGCCGGCCGGCGAACGCCCGGCTGGGGATCAGGCAGCCGGCGAACGGCCGGCCGGGGAACGACCAGCGGGCGAACAGCCGGCCGGCGAACGGTAGTCCGTTCCGGAGAGGTGACCGTGCGGCTCTTTCTGTGTGGCGATGTCATGACAGGCCGTGGAATCGATCAGATTCTTCGGCGACCGTCCGAACCGACGATCTATGAACCGGTCGTACGCGACGCGCGTGACTACGTGGAGCTGGCCGAGCGGGTGCACGGCCCGATCGAGCGTGGAGTCGACGACTCATATGTCTGGGGAGAGGCGCTCGATGTCTTGAGCGATTACGGCTGCGATCTCTGCGTCATGAATCTGGAAACGAGCGTAACCCGGAGTGCGCGGGCGTGGCCGGAGAAAGGCATCCATTACCGGATGCACCCGGCGAATGCACGAATGCTGCGTCTTCCTGCGGAAAGTGCGTCCCGAAGTGGACGCCCGGCGCGTGCGATCTGCTACACGGTCGCGAATAACCATGTCATGGATTTCGGACGAGCCGGGCTCCTGGAAACACTCGAGGCGCTTGACGACGCCGGCTGCGGTCGTTGCGGTGCGGGCAGCGGCGGGGAGGAAGCCGGCGCGCCGTATCGGGCGGAGCTCGTGGTCGATGGCGCCGATCCATGCTCACATGTACGCCGAGGTGCGGTCGCCGTCTTCGGTGTCGGAATCGGCGACAGCGGAATACCGCCGGAGTGGGCTGCCACGCGTCGTGCGGTGTCATCGCCAACGGAGCACGCGCGTGGGCGTTACGCACCCGATTCCGGAGAATCGAACGCCGGCGTTCACCTGATCGACCGACTCGGTCGTTCCGCCATCGAGCGCGAGACTGCGCGTATCGCAGGGCTGCGACGGGAAGGAGAGATCGCGGTCGTCTCGGTGCACTGGGGCGGCAACTGGGGGTGGAACGTACCGCAGGCGCACCGTGCATTCGCTCATGCGCTGATCGATCGCGCAGGTGTTTCCATCGTCCATGGACACTCTTCCCACCATGTGAAGTGCTTCGAGGTGTATCACGGCGGGCTGATACTCTACGGGTGCGGAGACTTCATCACCGATTACGAGGGTATTCCGGGGCACGACGCCTATCGGCCCGACCTCTCGCTCATGTATTTCGCCGACATCGATTCCGCCGACCGATCGTTGCGTGCGTTGCGCATGGTGCCGATGCAAACGGTGCGATTTTCGCTTCGTCGCGCCGGAGACTCCGATTGCGACTGGCTGGCGCGTGTGTTGAATCGTGACGGTGCACCGTTCGCAACGCAAGTGGAGGCGCGCGACGGTGAGATACGCTGGACAAATCCCGTTTGACCCACGGTGCCCACGGTACGGTCAGGAACGATCGAGCGTGTGGTAGATGTTTCGCGCGTTCGATTCGGTAATGAACAGTGTACCGACAAAGGCGATCACCGATCCGCCTATACAGGCGACGAACACATACCGGTAGATATCCGACAACGCAGCGCCGGAGGCGGCGGAGTCGAGTATCGCGCCCATTGCCAGCGGAATGAGTGCCGCTCCGACAAATCCCCCGACATTCGCGATCGATGTCGAGATGCCGGAAAGCGACGGATGATTGACGTCCTTCGCACTCGCCGGCGTATTCATCGATATTCCCGAGCAGAACCCGAGCAACAGGAAGAGCATGTAGAGTGCGCCGGTCGGAGTTTCCGCGTCGAGGAGTGTGACGAAGGCGAGCCACGCGACGACTCCGGTGCCGCCCATGACCAGCATCGGCAGGCGGCGGCGCCGAAGGTGGTCGGAGATCCGCGTACAGAAGATCCCGCCGGCGGTAATACCGACGACCGAGGAGATCAGCAGGTTCGACGCGGTCGTCTCGTCGACACCGAGTACGTGGATCGCATATGCCTGTCCCCATGTTCCCGATAACGCGATAAAGGCGCCGTAGGCGCCGAAGAAGACTATGAACGGCGGCCAGCTGCGCCAATTCGCGAGCGCCCGGAGAAGGCCGCTCCATATGCCCGGTAGCTGGTCGGCGGGTTGCGGCGATTCGGCCGCGACTGCGTTGGATCCGGATGCGGTCGGCGGCGCATGGCCGGCCGGATGTGCGTCACCGATCAGCGTCCAGACGATCAGTGCGAGAATCGCCGTGAACGCGCCGACGGCAATGAAGGTCGATCGCCACCCGTAACTGTATATGGCCATGTACAACGGAGTCTGGGCGAATACGCCGCCGAGCGTACCGAGCCCGGCGGTGACGCCGGTCATGCTCGCGAAGCTTCCCTCCGGGAAGCGCAGCGCCACCGCCTTCATAATCGCCATGAACAGCACCGATACTCCGACTCCGATGACGAGCCGCGAGAAGAAGAGTGCGGTCGCGCCGCCGGAGAGTCCGAACGCGACCGAGCCGAGAGCGGCGACGGTTGTCCCCGCGGTAACGGTCCGGCGCGGCCCGATCGAGTCGGCAAGCACGCCGGCCGGTATCTGGAGTATCGCGTAGGAGTAGAAGTATGCCGCGCCTATATTCGCGAACGCCGCCGAGGGAAGCGCAAACTCGATAACCAGCGCCTCGCGCGCCACACCCATCGCCAGACGATGGAAGTTCGCGACGAGATATGGAAGAAATAGAATGCCCCAGACCAGCCAGCGTGCTTCAACGCGCAGCGTCGGCGAACGGTTCATGCTTCGGATATGTCGGCCTCCGGATATGTGTAATGGTGTTGCACGCAAAAACGGAGCGTACTGCATTCGGAAAAGCTTGACAACGCAGGAGACCGGGGATACGCTGGCAGATATTATTGCATGCAAAGCGTTATGAACGGAACCGCGATGACGTCGCACGCAATGACGAATAAGGAGCCGAGAGTCGATGGCGAACGTGGAATCGGAGACACCGATGTCCGGATCCGGTAACGGCAGGAAGGGGCGAAACGAGCCGCAACCGCCGGTCGTTCTGGTTACAGGAGCAAGTCGAGGTATCGGTCGCGGCATTGCGTTGAGCCTCGCCGAAGAGGGGTATTCGGTCGCGATCAACTACGCCGGGAATCGTGCGGCCGCCGAGGAGACGAAGTCCGAGTGTGAGCGGCTGGCGGCCGGTGGCAGCGTGAGTTCTGGTTCGGATGCCGGTGGCGGCGCGGAGTCGGGCGTGAGCGGCGGCGGCGAGGGAGCGGCCGCCGCTCCCCGCTTTGAGATTTTCCAGGCGAACGTCGGTGAGCGGGCAGAGCGAGAGCGGATGGTCGAGGAGGTCTTCGATTCATTCGGCCGCATAGACGCCCTTGTCAACAACGCCGGCATCGGGCCGCGGGAACGGCTCGACATACTCGAGGCGACCGAGGAATCGTTCGAAGAGGTCATGCGGGTGAATCTGCAGGGCCCGTACTTTCTCACGCAGTCCATCGTTCGCCGATGGCAAGCCGGTGAAGCCGGTGAGAGCCTCCTGCCGGCCGGATTTAAGGTCGTCTTCGTCTCATCGATCTCCGCACACACCGTTTCATTCAACCGTGGCGAATACTGCGTCTCGAAAGCCGGTATGGCGATGGCGACTCAGCTGTGGGCCGGCCGGCTTGCCGACGAGGGAGTGCAGGTTTTCGAGGTGCGCCCCGGCATCATGAAGACCGATCTTACGAGCAAGGTACGCGATAAGTACGACAAACTGATCTCCGAAGGTCTCGTGCCGCAGCGGCGCTGGGGCACGCCGGACGATATGGGCAAGTCGGTGCGGGCGCTGATCCGCGGAGACTTTCCCTTTTCAACCGGCGCGGTAATCGATGTCGACGGCGGGTTTCAGATCAGCCGCCTGTGAGATAAGGAGTGGAGTGATGGATGAGCTCTCGCGTATGTGCATTCATACCGTGACGACCAAGCCGTGGGATATCGAAACGTCGATCGACGAATACGCACGCGCCGGCGCCGGCGGAATCACCGTCTGGCGCGATGCGCTGCAGGGTCGCAGTATCGCCGATGTACGACGGAGGGTCGCCGACGCCGGTCTGTCGATCGTATCGACCTGTCGCGGCGGATTCTTCCCGTCGGTCGAGCCATCGAAGCGTCAAGCGGCGCTCGCGGAGAACCGCGAGGTGATCGCAGAGGCGGCCGAGCTCGGTGCGCCGCTTGTGGTGCTCGTTTGCGGGGCCGATCCGAAGCAGTCGCTCGACGATTCGCGAGCGCAGATTGTGGATGCGATCGCCGAGCTTGCACCGGAAGCCGAACGGGCGGGTGTAAAGCTTGCGATCGAGCCGCTGCACCCGATGTACGCGGATGCGAAGTCCGCCATTAACACCATGAAATCGGCGAACGACGCCGCCGAGCGCATCGGATCGAGCGCTGTCGGCGTTGCCGTGGACGTATATCACATTTGGTGGGACCCTGACCTCGAGAAGGA
>SLAN01000216.1 GCA_007126865.1 Spirochaetales bacterium
CACCTTCGAGGAGCGCATCAACTCGATGCTCGAGCAGAAGGCGGAGCTGGCGAATCTCACGGTCGCCGACGGGGAGACGTGGCTCACGAAGATGAGCGATCGGGAGATCAAGGATCTCATCTCGCTGAGCGGCTCGGCGGATGGGCGCGCGAACGGAGACAGACCCGCGGATGGTGACGAGCCGGCGGACTGACACGGGCCGGTGGACTGACACGGGCCGGTGGACTGACACGGGCCGGCGGACTGACACGCGCCGGCGTTCGCGAGCCGGCGGACGGTGACAAACCCGCGTGAGCCGCCGGCGCTGCGACTCCTACCGTCGCAGCCGCCCGCCGAACGAGTTCCCGAGGACCGCGCTGACACTCGCGACCATCGCTACCATCGCCCAGGCGGGGGCGAGGATGCCGGCGGCCGCAAGTGGCACACCGAGACCGTTGAACGCGAAGGCGAGCACGACGTTCTGAACGGTCTTGCGGTAGGAGGAGCGGGCGATGTCGAATGCTGTGACCACCCCGGACAGCGCTTCGCCGGTCAGGACGATGTCTGCCGAATCGATTGCGATGTCGGTGCCTGCGCCGACGGCGATGCCGGCGTCCGCCTGCATGAGCGCCGGAGCGTCGTTTATGCCGTCGCCCGCCATGGCGACGCGGTGACCGGCGGCCTGAAGTGAGCGAATGCGTTCCACCTTCTCTTCGGGGCGCACCTCGGCGGTGACAGAGTCGATTCCCACCTCGCGTGCCACCGCCTCGGCGGCACGTCGGTTGTCGCCGGAGAGCATGATCGAGGGTACGCCCCGCCCTGCGAGGGCGTCGATCGTGCGGCGGGCGTCCGGTTTCACCGTGTCGGCGAGCGCGATTAGTCCGACGAGCACGCCGTCTGTGGCCACGCCTACGATCGTTTTCCCTTCCGCCTCGAGGGCGGAAGCTGCTGTGGCGCTGTTCGTAGGCACGCCGGCTTCGCGGAGGAAGCGCAGGCTGCCGGCGATGATGTGGCCCGATCGGGCGGCGGAGTCGTCGAGATATCCCCGCACGCCGCCGCCGGCGACGCTTTCGAAGTCGCGGATCGGCGGAATCGCGACGCCCGTTTCTCCGGCCCGCGCGACGATCGCGCGAGCGAGCGGATGCTCGGAGTGACGCTCGACCGCGGCGGCGAGGGCAAGGGCCGACGGCGCGGCGAGCTCGACGACATCGGTAACCGCCGGCTTTCCGCAGGTCAGGGTGCCGGTCTTATCGAAAACGACCCGGTCAACGCTTCGAAGCGTTGCGAACGCCTGCCCGGAGCGCATGAGCACCCCTCGTCGCGCAGCCTCCCCGCCGCCGCGGATCAGGGCGAGCGGTGTGGCCATGCCGATCGCACACGGGTAGCCCATGACGAATACCGCGAGTGTGGCGAATACCGCACGCACGAAAAACGGCTCACCGACGAGAAACCACGCACCGGCCGTCCATCCGGCGAACGTTGCGACACCGATAAGCAAGACCAGCGGCACGTAGCGGGCGAGCACAACATCAACCAGTTCGAGTATTCCAGGCTTCATCGCGCGTGCCTCGTCGATCGCACGGGCGACCGTACGCAGGAAACTCTCCTCCCCCACGCGGGTGCATTCTACCAGGAGACTGCCCGACCGGTTGATCGAGCCGCCGGTCACATCCGACCCGGCGACCTTGTCGACCGGCAGCGATTCGCCGGAAACGAGGCTTTCGTCAACGGCGGACGATCCCTCGATAACGCGGCCGTCCACGGGCACCCGCTCGCCGGGGTGCACCCGGACGCGGTCACCGGGGCGGACATCCGCCACAGGAACCTCTTTCTCGTCCTCGCCGCCGCCGGCGGTGGTCGTAACGACGAGAGCGGTCGCCGGCTGGAGATCGAGCAGCCTGGCGACCGCCTCCGATGCACGCGCCTGAACGAGCTTCGCCACGTATCCGGAGAGCAGGTGGTAGGCGGCGAGAAATGTCGCGACGCTGAAGAATTGCGCGGCGGGAAAGGCGGTGAGCGCGGCGAGGACGTCGGCCTGGCCGAGCGAGCGGATCAGGGCGGCGGCGGTCGACAGCTCCCCGACTGCGCCGAGAACGCCGCCGGCGAACGCTCCGAGAGCTCCGATCTCGAGCAGTACGTGCTGATTGAGAATGCCGCGGCGAGCCGACTGGTACGCCATCGTGAGGATGTGCCGGCCTGAGCCGAATACCGTCGCCGCGGCGAGCACCATCAACACCGGTATGCACCACCACGGTTCGGTGATGCCGAAGAGCATCCCGACCATGAGCACGGCGGTGATTCCGGCGGCGATTCCGGCGACAATGAGCCGGCGGCGTTCGAGGCGCAGTTCTTCGGTTTGCTCTTCGCGCGCCTTCACCCGGTCGAGATCGCGCGCGGTGTATCCGAGTCTGGCGAGAATCGACCTGAGCGTCGCGGCATCCGCTCGCCGGGGGTCGTATTCGATGAGCGCCTCTTCGTGGGCGAGGCTCACGTGCGCGTCGAGTACGCCGTCGGTTTGCCGATACGCTTTCTCTATGGTTCGGCTGCAGAACGAGCAGCCCATTCCACCGACTTTCAGTTGCAGCCGGCGCGTACGCGGTGCCTCCGCCCGGTCAGTGGCGTCGTTAACGGTCATCGGTGACCTCCATCAGCACTGATGTGCTTCTTACTCCAACCGTGCACCCTGTAGTATGGTACGGAGTCAAGCGATTCAGAGGAATTTCGGGAGGCAGGTTACATGACGATCGGAAAGCTCGCCGAGCAGTGCGGTATCGGGGTCGAAACGGTTCGCTACTACGAGCGCCGCGGATTGATCGCGGAACCGGAGCGCACCGAGTCCGGCTATCGCCGCTACCCCCGCGAGGCGGTCGACCGAATTCGGTTCATCGTGAGCGCGAAGGAGCTCGGCTTCACCCTGAACGAGATATCCGAGCTCTTATCGATCTCTACCGAAGGCGCGGGGATCGACGGCACGGGCATCGAAGGCACATTCGATTGCGAGAGCGTGCGCTCGCTCGCCGTCGAGAAACGGAGAGATGTGGAGCGTCGCATCCGAATGCTCGAGAACATCCGCCGAACGCTCGACGAGCTGATCGGAGCGTGCGAGCGAAACGAAGCGACCGGCAGCTGCCCGATCATAAAGTCTCTGGTGTCGGGCGAATCGCATTGACCCCGTACCATACTACAGAGTGTAGACTCCGAGGTATGAGTACGGAACGCGAGTTCGACATAGTGGTTATCGGCGTCGGCATGGGCGGAGTGACCGTGGCGCAGAAGGCGGCTCGGGCCGGCAAACGGGTGGCGGTAGTGGATTCGAGGCCGTACGGCGGCACGTGCGCGCTTCGCGGATGCGATCCGAAAAAGGTACTAGTGGGAGCGGCCGAGATTGTCGACTGGCACACGCGCATGCGCGGGCACGGGGTGACCGGAACGGTCGGCGTCGACTGGAGCGAGCTTACGGCGCACAAGGAGTCGATCATCGGTGCTATTCCCGAACGCATGGAGGGAATGCTCGGGAAGTTGGGCGTCCACACCGCGCACGGGCCGGCGCGCTTCACCGGTGCCGATTCGGTCGCGGTGGGCGAAA
>SLAN01000057.1 GCA_007126865.1 Spirochaetales bacterium
ATTCAGCATCTTCTCCGGATTTTCGGCCTTGCTGATCATGTCGTTGATGTTTGATTTGACTACACGTCTGAAGCGATCAAAAAGCCCCATGATCTGCCCCCTTACTGATCGCGATACTTCGAGAGTTGCGGGTAGTGCTGAGCGAGCGCGAGACCGATGGCATCCAGGGCTGCCTGGAACTCTTCGAAATCGAGCGTCGAGAGCTCGAACGTCTCCACAAGTATCACGTCGTTCTCGTCGATTGCGTAAGCGCCGTACACCATATCGGAGTTCAGCCTGAGCAGCTCCTCGAAGAAACGCGACCGATCCTTCTCCGGGACCGTCATAACTTTCGTGCGTATCGTGACCAGCGGCTCTTCGGCGAACACCACGACGTTCGCGAGCCCCTTATCCTCGTCATTGATAATCCACACATCATTTCCGGCCTCTTCATATGTCAGAGCCAGGTTGATGAGATAGCTCTCGATACGTGTCTTTACCGGTGGGACGTCGCCCATATCCATAACTCCTCCGGCCCGCTTCCGGGCCGATGCTGGAACCGACCGCCTGTCGCCGGAACCGAGCCATTGCCACCCGGCGAACTGGTGCGATCACCTCGCGACTCGAACTCCGAACCGAAATGTCGCCGGAGCTTAAGGTACTAACACGCATGAGCATCCGACGAGAAGCGTTCGAAAATCGATATCTTCCCGCTACCCTAAGAATACCTGACCGGAGGCATCGATCGCAAGAATCGTCTTACAGTTGGAACACCGGAAGCGCCCGGACTTCGACGCTTTCAGCTTCGTTGAGCATATCGGACAACGAAAGATCTTCGGGAAGACGCTGGTCTCCGCCTTCTTCCCGCCGTCGGAAAAGTGCTTAACCGCGTCGTCCATGTTGTCCTTGATCTGGAAGAATTGGGAAAAACCGAGCAGCTGGAAGACCTCGTACACCTTGGGCTGGATTTCGAGAAGCACGAGATCACCCCCCTTCGGTTTTACCGCTTTCAGAAAGGCGGTAAACGATCCGATGCCCGTGCTGGAGACATAGTTGAGCCCGCTACAGTGGAATATGAGCTTCGGAAACCCGGCTTCGATAACACGGTTCACCCGCTTCTGGAAGAAGTTTGAATTGTAGGTGTCGATGTAGCCGTGCAGATAGAGGACGAGGCACCCCTTAACTCGCGGAACTTGCTCCAGCGTGATTTTGAGGCTGTCGTCCTTCTCCTCGTCAAAACCTGCTACGATTTCGTTATTGCTCATTCGCTACCTTTTCGGCGACACGTACATGCCGGCACGGGGGATTTTTACACCTCGGAGAACACGCCTCCGTATTTGACCTCCGATAGTATTGTCGCATTCTTCACTTTGTCAAATATCCGCAATAAACTGTCACTATACCAGCCCTCCGGACGCATTGACGATACTACCGGTGACTGTGGAGTGTGCCTGTGTACACAAAAATAGCACAGTTTCCGCTATTTCGCCCGGATCGGTCATGGCCCCGGAAGGCGCTCGAGATGCGTGGCGCTTCCTGCGCTCGACGCTGAGATACTCCGTTTCGACATACCCCGGACAAACAACATTGCACGCGACATTGCGGCCGGCCCCTTCGCGGGCGGCGCTGCGCGCAAGGGAAACCACCCCGGCCTTCGCCGCCGTGTATGCGGGAGCTTCACGCGACGGGTGCAGGGTGTCCGCTCGAGAGGCCCCGAACAGCACGATGCGTCCGAATCGTCGTTCACACATCGCCGGTAGAACGGCCGAAACGAGAACGCCTGCCGCTGCGAGATTGAGGCTGGTCATACGTTCCCAGTCGTCGTCCACCGAGTCGGCTAACGAGTGCCACACGATCGGCCCCATCGATACAACGAGCACATCGGGAATTGCATCGGACACGAGAGATCGTGCATCGGAAGCTCCGGTAATTTCGTGCAGCACGGTTCGTGGGGAGTTGCCCGAGATCCGAGCGCAATCGTCCGCCACCCGGTGGAGAGCATTACGGTCGTGACCGCCGTGCACTGTCAACGAAACCCCCGTCGCAGCGAAGGAACGGCAAACAGCCGCTCCGATTCCGCCTGAGCCCCCAACGACAAGCGCCGATCTGTTACCAAGGGATTCGGAGTCCATGCGTTCGGTGAGCATACACCAGAAACCGGGTTCTTGCTATGCGCCGGTTCGTGCCATCTGCTATACTCCATCCCCATGAAACGGCATCTTCTCTCCGCCGTATGCGTTACCGCTGTCGTACTGCTACATCTACCTGCCGGCGCCCGGGAGATTTCGGCGTTCGATTCGATTGTGGACTTTTCGATCACCCTTCGCGAGTTGGCCGAGATTGCCGCCGAACGCGAGGCGGGCTCCGTTGCGGACGAACCGCTGATAATTGTCGACGGGTATATCGCGTCGGTGGTAGTGACCGACGACACCGACGGTTCGTTTTCCGCCGACATCGAGCTGGTCGACGGCGAATGGCTCGATCTCGATGAGGTGCGCGCCTATCGCGCCGTCGCCGTAGCCGAGGGAGAACGTTTTCGGGAACGCATTCCGAGGCGACCGCGACCGTCAGCGCCTCGAGACCATATTGTGGCGGGCCGACACGGTATTGCCGTCGCACGACTCGTCGACATCCGGGAAGATGAGGCGCGCGGAGGCAGATTGCCCGTCCTCGAGATCGTGCATTTCCGCGTCGGTTTCTGAGCCGGCGTCACCCAATGAGCGGTTCGGTCAGCGGCTCCGTCGAAAGCGCCTCCTGCACGAGCTCCCGGGTAATGATCCCGTAGTCGGCGAGAACCCCGAGCCTCTGCACCACATTGCGCAACTCACGGACGTTCCCCGGCCAGTGATGCTGCTGGAGCAACGCAATCGCCTGCGGAGTAAACCGTATCCGCTCGGAGCCGAGCTCGAATGCGAAGCGTCTGCACAACGCGGGAATATCGTGGCGCCGCTGTCGCAGCGGCGGTATGTGGAGCGACAACACCTGGATCCGGTAGTAGAGGTCGCGGCGGAACGCGCCGCGTACGATCTCCGCGGCGAGATCCCGATTGGTGGCGGTGATAAGGCGAAAACTGACGATATGCGAGGAGTTCGCTCCGATTCGGCGAACCCGTCGGTCCTCGAGCACACGGAGGAGAGCGGCCTGCTTGCTCGCCGATAACTCGCCGATTTCATCGAGAAAGATGGTGCCCCGATTCGCCTCTTCGAGCGCTCCGGCACGACTTATTGCTCCGGTGTACGCGCCGTTCTGTGTGCCGAAAAGCTCCGACTCGAACAGCGACTCCGGAATCGCCGCACAATTACGCACGACGAACGGCCGTCCGGCGCGATCCGACCGGTGGTGAATCTCGCGAGCCGCCACTTCTTTCCCTGCACCGCTTTCCCCGGTTATGTGAACCGGCAGATCCGAGCGGGCGAACCGATCGAGTACGCCGTCGACCGCAGCGCTTGCCCGCCGGTCGTCGCCCGCACGTGAGAGCGTTGCCGACAGCGATCCGCGCGAGAGCATCGCCCTGCCAACGCACGAGGCGATCTCATCCCGGCGTATCGGAGCCGCAAGGCAGTCGTATGCACCGGCACGCATGAGCTCGGCGGCGCGTCGAACGCTCGGAGTGGGCAGAATTGCGATAACCGGTACACCGGCGCACGCCAGGTCGCGGATGAACCGATAGTCAGCATCCAGATAGCGAACCAGAAGGATGCACACCCCTGTCACCGACCCGGTCAGCGTGTGAATCTGCGGCTGCGATACGTCGGTATACACACGCACCGAAAGCGGCGCAACGGCGGCCCGAACCTGCGAAATGACACGGCCGGAGAGAGCGACACACAATACTTCGGACATAGCGGCGGAGTAGCATGGTATGTGCGGAGTATTCGGGCGGCATCCCCCCGTGGAGGGATTCGCACGCGATGGCACTGACCGTGGTGGCTTTCGCACTCGGATATGGCACGCTATACTGCGGCGATGCTTTCGACACAGACGATCCTCAGGCTGCTGAAGCCGGGTTATATCTGTCCGCTCTTCCTCTACCTTCTCCTCGCCTCGGCCCTCCTGCTCGTCGATGCGTTTTCGCTCGTCTACTTCGCCGAATCGTACGGCGCATATCTCGTGCTCGGTGTCTCCGGGGCGGTTTCGCTCGCCGGTGTACTGATTACAATCGGCCTGATCGCTCGCCGCCTACGGTTGCTGCGGCGGGCGGTGTTCCTCGCTCAGGATCCGACAAAACACTACCGGGTCACCGCATCGCTCACCGCCGGAGGCATGTTGCTTCTGTCACCGGGAGCGGTAACCACCGCGGTCGCGTTCATCTGTCTTCTACCCGTGCTGCGTCTGATTCCCGGAACGGTGCTCTGCTATATCGTGAGGCGCGAGCTGGAACCGGTTTACGACTATCTGAAGATGGAAGAGCCGTACGGATTGGGCGGAGCCTCGCAGGCGGACTCCGATCGCGATGGAGAACACGTCGCGGCGGCGGTCGCCGCCGAGGAAGCCACCGAAACCTAACAGCGCCAAACTCCTGCGTATTCGCGTAGGGGAGGCGTTCACATCATTGTGATTAGTTTCCGCGGGTGACTAATTGCCGCGGGCGCGTGTGGCGAGCAATACCAGTGCGAACCACAGATACAGCGGAGCGCGCAGGATCCTCCACGGTTTCTGAATCACCGTCTTAATCGCTTCGAGAGTGCGCTTTCCGGGTGTCCGTGCAGAGCGCTTTTTTCGGTCACCGAAAATATCGAACACCTCCGAGCTCGCAACCGCGGTTCCGGGATTGAAGAGCTTTCGGTGGGTGAATATCCACAGATCGTGACCGGGGATACCCGGCCCGACAAGGAGGAAATCGGGAGCGGACTTCTTGATTGCGGTAACGATATTCCGTTCGAACTCCTCGGGGTAGTAGCCGGTGTAGCGACCGACGATCCGCAAGCCGGGAAAGGTGAGCTTGATGTTCTGCTCTACCTTGTGTAGCTGAAACTTGTCGCCGCCAAGAAGATATACCGATCTTCCACGCTCCTCCAGGACGCCCAGCAATCGCACGACGAAGTCGAACGGCGTATAGAAGTATAACTGGGGCCGGCGCAGAAATCGTGCCGCGCGAATGAGAGTGGGCGATGCAGGGATCGAAAGGGCCGAGTTGCGCACATACTGCCGGAAGCGGGCGTCGCGGCGGGCACGAAGTAAATCCCAGGTGCGCAGGAAGACGAAATGGTGGTAGTCCTCGTCGGAGAGCATGTGTTCGACAGCGCCGGCAAATGCCTCCTCGGGGATCGAGTCCACCGCAACACGCGCGACGTTGGTACGAGTTATGCCGGGTATCACTTCTTTAGGCGCCACTCGGATCTCTCCAGAAGAATAATCTGAACCGCCGCCGTAGCATAGAGAGCGGCGGTCTCGGTCCTCAACACTTGAGGTCCCAGATACACAGGCTTATATCGAGCCGAACGAAAGATGGCAAGCTCACGTTCGCTGAAACCGCCCTCCGGGCCCACCGCGAGCTCGAGAGAAAACGTGCCGGTCCCCTCCGTATCGCTTTCCGCAAGGTACCGGTGCAGGGAGCAGTTTGCAAGCGGCGCCTGGTGCAGCATCAGCCGCAGCGATTCCTCCGCCTCGGGGAGCGTCGAGAGGTACCGTTCAAGAGGCATAGGCTCAAGGATCGTTACCGGAACCGGGCTGCCACTCTGTTGGACCGCCTCCGTTGCAACCCGTCTCCATCGTGCAAGCTTCTTCGCTACGTCCTGCTCGGCGAGACGGACCACCGTGCGATCGCTGACCACAGGCTGTAATTCCGCGATCCCCGCTTCGGTACAGCGCCGGATGATGTCATCGATCTTGCGCCGCTTCGGAATACTCTGAACGATGCGGATCTGCGGCCGATCATCCGTTGCCGCACCTTTCTTCTGAACTCGCAGCAACAGAGTTGGCTCGAGCCGCCGTATCGTACAGTGATAGTGATTTCCGGCGGCGTCAATGGCCGGAAAGCTGTCGTCGCGGCCGAGGCGAAGAACACGCACGAGATAGTGCGCCTTCTCCCCCTCGAGTTCGACTTCCGGCTCGCCGGAGTACTCCACCGGAAGGAGGAACTGTCTCATAAGCGATACGCAGCTTGCCTGCCGGTGGTAGGCAGGTCAGCTTCCACCGGCCACACGCCCGTCACGAATCAAGTCGACCGCTTCCCGCAAGACCGTATCGAAATCGAGATCGTATATGATGGCCTCGTTCCGACGGCGACTGACCTCCTCGCGAACCAACCGTCGCACGGAGCGCTCGGGCAGCTCGAATTCGTCGGAGATGCGCGAGACGAAGGCATCGACATCCGAGTCGCTCGGGTCTTCGTCTTCATCGACGAACTCTTCGACCGCCATGCTCTCGAGCAGATCAACGTAGCGCTCCTGCTCGGCATCGCTAAGCGTCGGCATGCTCGACTCGTAATCGGGCTCGATTCCTTCGTTGTCGATGTACGTGCCGCTCGGGGTATAGTACCGGCTCAGGGTCAGCCGAAAACCGCCTTCGATCGCGCCGGCCTGTCGCACCTGCTGCACCGAGCCCTTCCCGAACGTCGGTGTACCAACCAGAACCGCTCTACCGGAATCCTGGAGCGCGCCGGCGAGAATCTCGGCACCGGATGCCGAGCCGCTGTCGACCAATACGACAACGGGCAGATCTTCGGGTACGATGGTACGAGAGCGCGCGGTGTATTCGCGTCCGCCGTTCCGCACCCGGCTCGTCGTTCCAACGATCACGCCCTCATCGAGGAAGAGGTCGGCGGAGTCGATCGCGGCGTTCAGAAGCCCGCCGGTGTTCCCGCGAAGATCGATAACCAGGCCGTTGTATCCATCCTCTTCGAACTCTTCGATCGCCTCCTCCATTCTCTGCACGGTGAAGGGCGTAAAACTCGAGACGCGCATATACGCGATCGAGTCGGGCATGAGCGCATGCCGTACCGTCGGGACTTCCACCTGTGCTCGCGTGAGCGTGTACTCGATCTTCTGACTGCGGGCACGGCGGACGGTGAGTGTTACGTCGGTTCCTTCCGGTCCGCGGAGCCGGTTCGCAACCTCTTCGGTAGACAAGCCCTGCGCGCTCTCACCCTCGATCGCGAAGATCTCGTCTCCGATTCGCAGCCCGGCTTCGAACGCGGGCGATTCGGGGATCGGTTCGCTGACCTCCACGAAACCCTCGTCGCTGTCGTCGGTTCGGGTGATATACATGCCGACACCACCGAACGACCCGGTCGTGACGTCCCCGAGACTCTCCATTTCGCGTGCATCGAGATATGCGGAGTAACGGTCATCGAGGCTGTCGAACATTCCTTTCAGTGCACCC
The DNA here is from genome assembly GCA_007126865.1 of Spirochaetales bacterium. Classification (GTDB taxonomy): domain Bacteria; phylum Spirochaetota; class Spirochaetia; order DSM-27196; family SKKC01; genus SLAN01. The sequence goes on from SLAN01000057.1 coordinate 7,303, forward strand.
TGCATGAGCTTCTGCGGGTCGACCTCCTCGACGAAGTTACGCTCGATGTACTCGAAGACATTCTCAAAGCTTGTCAGCAGCTCGCCGCGGTCGCGCGACGGAGATTCCGCCAGAACGGTCGGAGCGAGCAGGAGAGCGAAGATAACTCCAACGAGGAAAACCGAGATCCCCAACCAGAGAAGTCGTTCATTGGATCGCGGATGCTTGTTCTCTTTGTTCATATGGACACGCCTCGCCATTCCAATATAGTACAACGAAAACGCATGGCCAACCCCGCTCTCCTTGACCGCGATCGGTCGCCGCCGTACACTCGCGGACGTTGTCATGAAAGTGTCGTCTGCGCTCCTGTTTACCGGGAGTGTCTGGGAGTGTGTCCGCTTCGGGCTCGCCGCAATGGTGCTGTTCGGACCGAACGCACCACTTCCGGGCGGAAACGCATCCATAATCTGGTTCGCATCTCCCCAGCTTGTCATCGCAGGCATGTTCCTTATGCTCGCCGTATTCCCTGAGCGCTATCTGCGTCTCTTCGGAATCGTGATTCTCGCAAAACTGCTTGCCGTCTCGTCGGGCGCTGCGGCCGCCGTGCCGGCGGTTCTGACTCACGGGGGTATGGTTGAGGTTACACATAATTCGATCGTGGTGATCGCAATCGTGGCCGGAGACCTTCTTCTGCTCACCGGTCTTCTCGTCATCCGACGTGATCCGCCTGCTGCCCATGACGCCGTTGCGTCGAACGGTGAGGTTGAACGTAAAGACGATGATAGCTCCGGGAGTACGGGTGCCGTGGAGCATGATACGACCGAATCGCCGAGTCAATCGGAGGCTCAATGAGAATTGTACCGATTGCCAGTGGGAAGGGAGGCGTGGGGAAGTCGCTCGCGGCGGCGAACCTTGCCATTGCCCTCGGTGAGAACGGCCGTGATGTCGTTCTCGCGGACCTGGACCTCGGCGGCTCGAATCTTCATATGATCCTCGGTATTACCCCGCCCACCGATGGCGGCGGACTCGGCACCTACCTGACCGGAAGTGTCGCCGACTTCGAGAGTATCGTTCATACAACCGAGTACCGTAACGTGCGCTTCATCCCCGGTGACGGAGAGATTCCAGGCCTCGCCAACATCATGGCCAATCAGAAACGCAAGCTGCTGTCGCGGCTGAGACAGCTGCAATGCGACTACCTGATACTCGACCTTGGAGCCGGCACGAGTTTCAACACGCTCGATTTCTTTCTGATGGGTACGCGAGGCATTGTGATCACCACACCGACACCGACGGCAACGGTGAGCGCGTACCTGTTTCTCAAGAACGCGGTCTTCCGCATCATGAATTCTTCGTTTCCGAAGAAGAGTGAGGCGGCACAATTCATCGAGTCGCTGAAAAAGGACGGCAAAGGACTGCAACGCGCCTATATACCGGCGATACTCGAGCAGATCAGCCGCATAGATCCCGATCGGCACCGGAAGTGCATGAGTCAGATCGAGCGATTCCGGCCGCGACTGGTCCTGAACATGATCGAGGATCCGAAGGACTCCGAACGGGCGCGCAAGCTACGTCGCTCCTGTTCGCACTATCTCGGTATCGAGCTCGAGCACCTCGGGATCATATATCGCGACGACTTGCAGGATATCGCGCTGAGCTCCCGGCTCCCGATCATCCGCTACAAGCCACAGTCGGTTCTGTCGCAGGCAGTATACCGGATCGCCGACAAGCTCATCGGCCTGGAGGACGATCGTGACGGCTTTCTCGATTTCGATAACATAGAGGACAGCTATCGGGAGGCGGGACTCGAGGCCGAAGCTGACTTCGCCAGCAAGACCAGCTATGTGGAAGATCTTCTGCATACCGGTGCGTTGACGCACGGCGACCTGGTTGAAACGATCAAAATGCAGCAGATAGAGATCAACCAGCTGAAAAAAGAGAACAACCTGCTCAAATCGAAGCTCGTTCGGGCCATGCACCACGGTTTCGGCGGCTGACTCGAAACGGACAGGCACGAACATGACCTCACACGACCTATCGGTGCGAATATCCAACGATCGAATGCAAGCCCTCGTGACGGTTACGCCGGAAACGGATGCGAACGAGCTGACTGTGTCCGCGCTGCGCTCCCGACTCACCGCCGCGGGCGTGCGGCACGGCATGAGAACCGAAGAGCTCGAGCACGAGCTCGAGGCAGCACGGGAACACGCTCGCTCCTCCGGGTCGCCCCGCGAGGTCCTCGCAGCGGAAGGTACACTACCTCAGCCGGGCGCCTCTGAGCGCCTTGTGCTGCTCGAACACCCGCATGTTCCGCCCGAGTTGAGAGGGAAGGCGAAGCGCCTCTTTCGAGAGTACGGAGCTCCTCGCGCGCGACGGAGCGTTTGCGAGACGGTTACGGTTCGACGGCCCTCCGGCCGGAGAGGGCTCTTCGGTATCGTGGGTGGCCGTACGGAGTGGAAAGAGGTCACCGAAGAGCGCGAGCGCGAAATCGCCGGTACTGTCGTCCGCAAGCTCCGGGCGGTCCGGATGGTACCGGAGGGAGCGCTGATAGCACGCATCGAGCCGCAGCGGCTCGGCCGACCGGGGCGTACGGTTACCGGAGAGAGCATTCCGGCCCGACGACCGGTGGATCCGTGGGTATACGCCGGCGACTACGTCCGCATCGAAGGTCGCGATGTCTATGCGGAGGCCCACGGTTTCCTGCGCGTAGGCCCGAACTGGCTCGACATCGTACCCTACAGGCGGCACGACTGGCGCATCACGCTGAGCCCGGATCGGGGCGATTGCCGGCTGACGTACACCCCGGGAGAGGATTTCGACAGCCGGCCCTCGGCGGACGCCGTGCTCGAAGAGGCGAGGCGATCCGGCTATCCGGCGGACGCACTCAAGGATGCCGAGAGTGTGCAAGCGATGATCGATCGCGCCGCCGGCGAACGCTGCGGGCTCGTCGAGGCATCGATCGCGACGAGCCTGAACGGCTTTCTTAACATCGAGATAAGCTCGGACCGCTTACGAGCATACCTCCACCTGATCAAGGGCCGCGGCGGCGGACGCCCGCTCCAACCGTCCCGGGTGGGGAATGCCATTGCGAAAAGCGGAATACGGAATATCGATCGAGCGAAGGTCCGGGCCGATCTTTCGGCGTTCTTCCGCTCCGGTGAGACCGAACTGCGAGACTACCTGCTTTCCGAGGGTACCCCACCACAACGCGGTCCCGATCCGGCGATCGATTTCGCCCTCCGCGATGTGTCGGACTCCCAGCGGAACCGCATGATATCGCTCCTGTCGAGCAACCCCGAACTCGCCGGGACGGGTGCCGGGCTCGAAGAGTTTCCGCCGCGAACGATTCAACATGTTGCCCCGGTGGAGGAAGATCAACATATCCTCACGATCGCCCCCTCGGTTCCCGGTGACCCCGGTATCGACGTCTTCGGAAAGCCGATCCCCGGCGATCCCGGCCCCGAGCCGGAGCTGCACCTCTACGGCGGCGCCGTCCGCAAGAAGAGCTTCGTACTCGCGACCGCCGACGGCGTTGTCGACCGTCGGCGAGACGGGCAGCGCATCTATATACGCGTTCGCCCGCATCGCGATGTATCGGTGCGCTGTCGGGTGTCCGGGGACGAGTTGAGCGCCTATCTGACGATAACGCCCCACGAGGGTACCGGCCACACGCTGACCGAGGAGATGTTGCGAGAGGCACTCGCCGAGCGCGGCATTACGTACGGTGTACGGGACGAAGCGATTGCCGAGGCGCTCGAATCGGACAAACCCGGAGGCGAGCCGTCGACGGTTCTCGTCGCTCGTGGCCGCGTCGGCTCGAAACGGGGTGGACCGACCGTGCAGCTCTTCGTGACGCTTCCGAATGAGGAGAAGGTCCGTATTCTGCGAAACCGCGATCACATTGCCACGGTGACCGCCGGGCAACCGATCGCCGAAGTGTTTCGCGACGCACCGAAGGGTCCGGGCATGACGGTGCACGGATCGCAGGTCGAGGCACGCGACGACGCCTCGGGGATGCTCCATGCCGGCGAGAACGTGTACTCGACCGCGACCGAAGAGGGGGCGACGCTCCTGATCGCCGCCGCCGACGGCCGGCTCGTCATCGAGGAAAACGTCGTACACGTGCTGACGACTCATACCATCGACGGCGATGTTGATATGAGTAGCGGAAACGTGGAGTTTCCATCGGCCGTCGATATCGCCGGTTCCGCACGCAGCGGATTCGCCGTGGTTGCCGAGGGTGATGTCCGAATCGGTGAGATGGTGGAGGCGGCGCTGGTCTCTTCCAACGGTAATGTGACGATCGGCGGCGGCGTCAAGGGCGCCGGGCGGGGAGTAATTCGATCGAAGGGGCGACTGACCGCACCGTTTATCGAGCGGGCGAGGGTCTTCGCCGTCGGGGACATCTCGCTGAGAACCGGAGCGATGCTCTCATCGATCAAGTGCAATGCGAAGCTGGTGTGCGATCGGAAACGGAGCAGGATTGTCGGCGGCGAAATCAAGGTGAAACACGGGCTCGAAGTCGTCGACCTCGGTTCCGAGAAAGGAGTGCGGACCGCGGTCAGTTTCGGACAGGACTACCTGACAGAACACCGCATCGGCGACATCGAGAAGCGGTTCGAGCGAGCTCAACGCAGACTCCTCGCCGTCGACCGGAGAATGGGGGAGTTGAGCGGAGGTGAGCTCTCGAAGGCGCAGCGCGAGAAGGCGACCCTTATGAAGGAGATGGAACACTACAGCGTTCAGCTCTTCACGCTGCGCGAGAAGCTGGAAGAGCATACGGATTCGGAGATCCGGGTTTACGGGACGCTGTATCCTGGAGTAGTTTTCGAGAGCCACGGCCGCACGCGGGAGATTCGGGAGAAGGTGCAGCGTATCTGCCTGAGGTTCGACCCCGAAACCGGCAAGATCGTCAGCGAGCCGATCGAAGCAGTGTAGAAGGAGCGCTATCCGCAATGCTGAGCTACATCGAGTATCCGAGCTGGATAAGCCCGGAGGTGATTCCGGGGCTTCCGATCCGTTGGTACGGATTGATGTACCTCCTCGCCTTCGCCACGACCTATCTGCTCATGCGTGCGCAGATCCGGCGCAAGAAACTCGATATTGACTCCGACGATCTGCTCAATTTCATCTTCTGGTGTATTATCGGGCTGCTGCTCGGTGCCCGATTGCTCTCCGCACTGCTCTACGAGCCCGAAGGGCAGTATCTGCTGCGCCCATGGCTTATATTCTGGCCGTTCCGCGACGGTACGTTCGTCGGACTGCAGGGGATGAGCTATCACGGCGGACTGATCGGCGCGGTTATCGCGGGCCTGATCTACTGTATTCGTCGCGGCCACAGCATTCTCTTGTGGGCGGATCTGACGACGGTAAGTGTTCCGCTCGGCTACACCTTCGGACGGCTCGGCAATTTCATCAACGCCGAATTGTACGGCCGGGTGAGTACCGGTCCGACAGCAATGCTCTTTCCGAATGCCGCGCGCTTTCCGGCAAATGAGAACTGGGTCATCGAGACGGCGGAGACGGTCGGCATCCCGATCACCGATCCGGACATGATGATAAACCTCCCGCGACATCCGAGTCAGCTCTACGAAGCGGCGCTGGAAGGAGTCGTATTGTGGCTTGTGCTCTGGTTTGTCGTCGACCGTCTGGCGA
>SLAN01000036.1 GCA_007126865.1 Spirochaetales bacterium
AAATCGGTGACTTCGACGACACCGTGCTCGCAGAGGAAGCGCGTCACCAGTACGTTCGTTTCCGGCCAGTAGTGCTGCTTCTTCGTTGCGTTTGGCGACTCGAGCGGATATATCTCGAACGAACCACCGTTCTCGCCGTCGAGAATTCCGGCGAATACGCTCGGAGAGTCGAAGTAAGGATAACACATCCAGTCGATCGCACCGTCTATACCTACCAGCGCGATCGTACGCATGTTGCCGATTATTCCGTAATCGGCGATCGGTCGATATGAAGCGTTCCTGTCGGACATACCTGGTTCAGCCTCCCTCGGCAAAGGCGGGGTAGAGCATCATTCCGCCGTCGACGTACATGGTCGTGCCGGTTACGTAGTCGCAGAAGTCCGATACAAGCCAGGTAAGCACCCGGCCGACATCCGATGGTTCGCCGATGCGATTGACCGGTATCAGCTTCATGAGGTTGTTATACGCTTCTTCGCTTTCCCAGGCGGACCGGTTGATATTGGTACGAATCGCGCCGGGGGATAGCGCCAATACGCGTATCCTGTGCGGGGCAAGCTCCTGAGCGATGCTCCTGGTAAACATCTGCACGCCCCCTTTACTTGCCGCGTAGTTCACGTGGCCGGCCCACGGAATCGCATCGTGAACTGAGCTCATGTTGATAATCTTTCCCGCGGCCGAGGAGACCCCGGGTACCACTCCACGGCGTTTGAACTCGCGTACCACCGCCCGAGAACAGAGAAACGGTCCGGTCAGGTTCACGTTGATTACCCGGTTCCACTGCTCGAGTGTCATCTCGTCGAACGGTGCATCGGCCTGTACGCCGGCGTTGTTCACGAGTATGTCGATCGTCCCGAGCTGATCGATTACCGTGGAAACCATCGTTTCGACCTGTTCTTCGACCGATACGTCGGCCTGCACGGTAATCGCCGTTCGGCCGAGAGTCCGGGCGTACTCGGCGAGAGACTCCGCCGAATCGGCTCCCGAACGGTAGTTAATCGCAACGTCGGCGCCCGCTTCCGCGAGCGCTCTGACGCATGCCGCGCCGATACCGGCGCTCCCGCCGGTCACCAACGCCTTCTGTCCGGACAGTATCCGGGGAATCGGTGCCGACGGTGGCGTATCGGTTTCCGGCCCGGCGTTTGATTCCGTCGTATCGGTGCCCGGACGGTGCGCTGACCGTGAATGGTCCGCATCCGGGCCGCCGGCTGACTGTTGGGCACCGTCGCCTGCGGCCCCCTTAGTGCGATCGCTCATGTTGCCTCCCATTATTGTATCGAAACGAGTTGCATACGATTGTATGTACAAGTATTCTATGGGTCAATGGTGCAGGCGAAATGCTCGATCTGCTTCGCGCCGATCACCCGCTCGCGAATCGAGGGTCGCGCGTTTGCCGCGCTCCGTCCGCTGCGCGGCGAGGAAATCCCGATTTCGGCGAGAATCGTCAGTGTGTGTGACTCCTACGATGCGTTGCGGTCTTCCCGCCCGTATAAGCGGCCGTTTACACACGAAGAGGCGGTATCGATCATCGACTGTGACCCGAACGGCGATGTTCGCGCCGTCGACCGCTACGGGCCGGAGGTCACAAGCGCCTGGGAGAAGAATCGGGAGCGATTTCGCGAGATCTTCGAGACGATGAACGATCGCGCTTAGCAGTCTGCCGGACATATGGGCAGAAATGAATATCGGGCGACCTTTGGGCATATCGTCGCCGATACATATGCATTCCGATGTCGGCCTCAGAGCCGGTCTTATTGGCGACCGGCCATAGTCCAAACGTAGTTATCGCCCCACATCAGACGCAGGAGTCCGATCTGACCGGAGTGATAGCTCCAGTGCCAGTTCATGTGTGCAAGAAGGTCGCGCGGCGTGGAAAAAAGACACTCCTTACCGAGCCGCGCATCGGCATCCCGGACGCCGGAGCACACGTGGATGGTGAAATCCCGGTGTACCGAACGCATGATACCGGAGAGAAGCTCACCATCGGCGAGTCGCTCGGGTACCGTCATATCGGAGCGAATATCGCCATGGTCGAGATCTTCGAGGAGCTGAGACTCGAGTTGCGGCCCGTCTTTCTCTCCATCGCGTCGATTCAACGGAAGCAGGTGTTGAACCTGCCGGTACTCACTCGCGCTCATATGCAGCGCAAGGCCGGCTATCGAGAACCACACGTGGTTCGGTCGAAACAGCAGGGCATCGGAGGGTAGGTCGTGTACCTGGTCGACTGTCCGTTCAACCAGCTCCCCCATGAGCGCGGTGAGCTGCTCGACTTCTCTATCCGCGAACGTACGGTTGCAACTCCAGGGAAATCGCCGAGGGCGGCCGGTAGTTTCTGTGTACTCCATAGGTTGCGCGAACCTACCGCGAATCGATTGCAGAGTCAACGAATCGTCGGATCGTCGGATTCATCGGATCGTATCCCGCCTCCGGATCGCTCCGTTTCGGAGCGCCGCTGCTATGGCGCTGGAAATGCGAAGTACATTCCGAGTCCGACCGTGAACAACCAGAAGCCGTAGAGGGCGTGCTCGATTGCTACCGCAAGGAGCGATCGAGTTCGAAGGTAGGTGATCGAAAAGAGTATTCCGCCGATGAACGTAAAGGAGTAGACGAGTGGGTTTGCGATCAGCGTGTGTGCCCAGGAGAATGCGATCGCGTTGGCCAGTACCAGCATTCCGTCGCTACGAAGAAGCGGGCGATAGCGCTCCATAAAGAAACCGCGATACACGATCGTCTGCGGATACACCGAGAAGCAGCAGTACACGCCGAGAATGAGGAGCCACAAACGGGGATTCTCTCGGACGACGTAAAAGAGATATTCGGGCATGATGACCGCCACGGCGATCGTCGTCAGGATCGCAAAGACGACAAATCGCACGAAAACCGGAGCGAGTTCGCGATATCTCGCGAGCCCGAACGAAAAGGCGCGGTTCAGCCGGAACCGCCATATGATCGCGGCAACATATGCGAGCCCACCGAGTATTATGACAGTCGTAATCGACCGCGAAATCTCGATGAGAAAAACCGCCGGTAACGCCACGAAGAGGGCAAATGCCTCCGCCGCGAGTCGCGACCGTTTCGAAGGGCGCCGCAACCGCGCGAAATCACGGTGTCTCTTCACACTGCCTCGTTCAGGAGATTTCCGATCTCCAGTTCGGCCCACATGTCCGACAAGCTCCTACATTTCCCCGCTTGTGAGTTGTTCGAAGCTGTGCCGCAGCGCGTCGACGTGCCTGACGCCGGACTGCACATCGCGAACATTCCCGTCGCCGTCGATGAACAGCAGTGTTACCGAAGTGTGGCCGTGACGGAGTGCGAAAGACCGACCTTCATCGGTATGCAGATCGGCGAACCTGATCTGAAGTGTATCCTCGGAAAAATCTCCGGCGGCACTCAGTACGTTGCTGCGCAGCTCCCGGCAGACCGGGCACGAGGGATCATGAATCTGCACCACCGTCGGCGTACCGTTTCCCACCGCACTCAGATCGTGTCGTCTCGCATCAACACTCGTATACCGTGCGATACCGAACGCGGCCGCCGCCGCGCCTGCGAGGA
>SLAN01000196.1 GCA_007126865.1 Spirochaetales bacterium
ATGCCGACTATCAATGCTACCATGTACGGTGGCCTCCAGTGTTCATTATATCGCGCCCTACAATCGGGTATTTTCCCGACGCTGTCAAGCTTTCCGGTACGATTGCGAAGCGGCGCTCACGGCGAACGGTCGCCGGCCTCGGAGAGCACCCGCTACGTGATTTTGCGGGCGAGCATAACTGCGAAGGCGATCGCGAAAAAGGTCATCGGTGCAACGGCGATCACAACCCGGCCGACGCTCACGGTGCCTATCATCACCGCATCGAGGTCCACCGTTCCGAGTATTGCGAGCGCCTCGAATACGAGCGTGGAGTAGTAGACGACCGTCCCGGTGACCATGAGCATCCACGCAACATCACGCGTTCTCGACCAGAGCAGAATCGCGAGAAAGGTAGCAATCGCTCCGACAACCATCTCCGCTCCGAGTGCCACAACCTCTGCGTTCATAGCGCCAGCCCCTCCTCGCGCGCACGTTCCGTCGCTGCCATCAAATGCGCTCGCTCTCCCTTCGACATATCGGCGGGAACGATGCTCGGCTGCAATCGGTCGGGGCTTATGATGACCCCCTCGTCGCGAAAGAGCCGGAACAACCGGCGGTAGCGCTCCGCATCCGCGGCCGCGCCCGCCTCGAGGTACGGCCCACGGGCCCGCCACACCCCCGTTTTCGCGAGCTCCGCGGCTACGCCGACACCGGTGTGGCCTCCGGCCCGAACGACCCGGAAAAGGTCGTGCAATGCGCGGGTTACAGACGATATCGGTGCGACGGCCACGAGCTCGCCATCCGGCAGCCGGCGCACGCCTTCGCCGGGCCCGCCCCCGGAGGCCTCATCGAGCTCCTGCCCGAGAAGCACCGCGCAGGCGAACGGCGAGGGGAGGGGAAGCACCGGCACCACCCAGTCTCCCGGTGATGCCTCCTGCACGAGAAAGGGGCGGGCGAGCACGATCCGGGACGCTCCGGCGGCCTGCGGCGCGGCGCCGGTTTCGCCCATCGCCGGATCTACGACCTCGAACGCCCCGAGACAAGCGCGAATCGCCGCGAACATCCGGTCACTGTTTTCGAACAGCCGCACCGGTCGGGTCTCCGGCAACCAGGTCGCCAGAGCCCGCTTGAGCTTGCGCACCTCCGGCGCAGGAAGCGGCACGCTCAACCCCCGCTGCGCCTTGTTGGCGAACGCCTCGCGGTAGCGGCCGGCGCGATGACCGAGGAGCGCGGCACCCCCCGCCTGCCACGCATCGAGATATCGCCTCCCGTCACCGGTATAGAGCCGGTATCCGGCGGCACGGCGGATGAGCGGAATCTCATCGAGTAGAGACGGGGCACGCGCGTTCATCGTTTCAGTCTCTAATCGCCCGGCGATACTCGCTCCAGCGGCGTATAACGCGGAATGAAGGTCGCGGAGGTACCGTTCTCGAAGCGAACCCGCACCATCACATTACGCCCGCTCCTCCAGCGCTTCTGGATAACGCCGACGCCGTAGTCGTCGTGAAACACGCCGGTACCGACGGTAAGATCCCCTGCGGCACCCCAGTCACCGTCACGATCGCCCCCGCCCGCAGCGAACCCCCCGCCGGATACCGACTCGGAGGCGAGCTCGAGCAGCTCGGAGGGTATCTCTCCGAGAAATCGTGACGGCGGAAACTCGGTCAGCCGGCCGTAGAGCCGGCGATAGCGGCAGCTGGTAAGGTACAGCTCGTCCTGAGCGCGGGTAACCGCCACGTAGAAGAGTCTGCGCTCCTCTTCGAGATCCTCCGCACTCTCCTCGCCTCCCCTCGGGAACAGTCCGTCCTCCAGGCCGGTGATAATCACCCGCGGAAACTCGAGCCCTTTCGTGTTGTGCATCGTAATCAAGGTAACCGCATCGGCGTCTTCGGCCGCGTCCGCCTCCCTCGCACCGTCGAGCTCGATCGTCTCGAGAAACTCGACCAGCCCGTGGCGCCCGCCACCGTAGATGCCTGCAGCATTCACCAGCTCATCGATATTGGCAAGCTTCTGCGTACCCGCGTACTCGTCCTGGTCGGCATGGTAGCGCTTCAGCCCGCTCTCTTCGGCCACCCGATCGACGAATGCGGCAAGCGGCTCGCGCTCCAGCTGTTCTGTGAGATTCGAGATGATGCCGGCGAACGTCTCGCGAGCAGCCTGCGCCTTCGCCGTCAGCCCGGCTACATCGTGCGAGACCGCATCGAGCAGCGACTCCCCGCGCTCGAGCGCCGAATGCACGATCCGTTGGACCGATTTCGCTCCGAGCCCCCGCGCCGGCTTGTTGATAATGCGGCGAAAGCTCACCTCATCGCGCGGATTCGCGAGGAAGCGAAGAATCGCCAGCACATCCTTCACCTCCTCGCGCTCGTAGAACCGCACCGTGCCGACGATGCGGTACGGAATCCCGGCACCCATGAGTGCGGTCTCGAAGAGCCTGCTCTGCGCATTGGTTCGGTAGAGAATGGCGGTATCGCCGGGGCGCTCGCCTCTGCGGATCAGGTCGAGGCACAGCTCGACCTCCTCCTCGGCGTTCTGCAGCAGCGCGAGCATCGGCTTGGGCCCGTGGTCGCGGTCGGTCCACAGCTGTTTGCCGAGTCTCCCCTCGTTGCGCGCGACCACGTGGCCGGCCACATCGAGGATCGGCGCGGTCGACCGGTAGTTCTGTTCGAGGCGCACGATACGGGTGCCGGGAAAGTGCTCGTGAAAGGTAAGAATGTTGCGGACCTCCGCACCGCGAAACCGGTATATGCTCTGGTCGTCATCGCCGACCACGCAGATGAAGGTCTCCGGAGATGCGAGCTCGGAGAGCAGCAGGAACTGGGCGACGTTGGAGTCCTGATACTCATCCACGAGGATGGCCCGGTAGCGTTGATGGAAGCGCCGGCGTACGGTTTCGTTGTCCCGCAGAAGCTGCAGGGGCCGCATAATCAGATCGCCGAAATCCACATTCCCGATCTCGCGCATACGCGCGTCGTATGCCTGGTAGATCTCCGGTAGATCTCCGGTGGGATCGACTTCGTCGAGACTATCGTCGGGTCCGAGGGCGTAGTCCTTCGCCCGGCTGATCGCGCGCGACCACCGGGTGAGCGCGCCCTTGTGCTCATCCGGATAGAGCGAACGCAGGAGCGAGACCGAATCGTCGTCATCGTAGATCGTAAAGCCGGAGGGGAGTCCCGCCGCCTCGTGATTCCGGCGCAGCATCCACGCGCCGAAGCTGTGAAACGTGCGGATCATCGCCTGCGAGCCGCCTTCGACGAGCTCGGCCGCGCGCGAGCGCATCTCTCCGGCAGCCTTGTTGGTGAAGGTCACTGCGAGAATCGAACGCGGGTCGAGGCCGCGTTCGGCGATAAGCCATGCGATTTTGTGGATGATGACCCGGGTCTTTCCACTTCCGGCGCCGGCGAGAATGAGCAGCGGTTCGCCCCAGTGGGTAACCGCACGGCGCTGTTCGTCGTTGAGGTTTTTCAGATAGTCGGGATCGGATGCCGGACGCGCCATGCGGATTACTTCCGGAGGCGCCGCTTACCGGGGTGCGACGTCGGCCTCGGCCTCGGCGATTACCGG
>SLAN01000300.1 GCA_007126865.1 Spirochaetales bacterium
GAGGAGACGTGTGTTGCGCAGCTCGCATGCCGTACGGCGAAACCGGCGAGCTGATAGTTGAGGCACTCAATCAACGTGTAAGTGAAATGTTTCCCGAGCTGCGGCCCGACGACCGGATTCCGTGCACGACGTTCTGCTACCCGTCCACGTATTCGTCGATCGATGAGGTTTTCGGGGAGCTGTTCGGTACATCGTGAACGAAGGTTTCGTCGAGCTTTTCAGAAGTCGTGACGGCGCTACGGTCGCTCGGGTGGACGGGCGAAACATCTACTCCCGCCATGATCCGGCACGCGAAGCCGAGCGTTTTCTTCGAGCGAAGCTTCGCGGCCGTCGCCCTGACTCCAATGCTCCGCTGCTGATCGTGAGCGACGGCCTTGGGCACCTCGAACGCGGTGCACGCGTATGCTTTCCGGCACGTCGCATTCTTTCGATCCACCTGCACGCTGGGCTCTCCCGTTGTGGCGCAGCGGACGCAGATGCATTGTGCGTACCCGAGGACGGGTGCGACCCCGCCCGGTTCATAACCGAACACGTTCGTCCCGAACAGATCGATACCCTCGATGTAGTCGAATGGCCGCCGGCGACCCGTGCGTTCGCCCAATCGTATCGTGTCGTAGCAGAACGTATAGCCGGATCTCTCCGTCGGCTGGTCGCCGACGCCGCCACGGTCTCGCGATGGGGTCGTCTCTGGATTCGGAACACTCTGCGAAACGCCGATCGTCTTCTCTTCCGCCCGACACTGCCATCATTCGACGACCGTACGGTCCTCGTCGTCTGTCCGGGGCCGTCGCTGGCGGCGCTGATTCCGCATCTGCGCGCTCTTCCACATCTTCCGGTCGTAGTGGCCGTCGCTTCGGCGGAGATCGCGCTTCGGGCATGGAGTATCCGTGCCGATCTCGTTGTACACAGCGACGCAGGTTTCTACAGCACGTATCACTTCTTCGGCGATTTCGAAGCTGAGCTCTGCATGCCGCTGACCGCAGCGCCGCCGCCCCATGCGAAAACGCCCGGTTCACCGCAGCGATTCCGTATCTTCAGCGGCAACAGTCACGCAGAGGCAGTCGCATTCGGGGGCATCGATACGGTTCCTGTTATCCCGGAAGCGGGAAGCGTGAGCACAACAGCCGTACGCCTCGCATGCGCGGTCTCCGGCGGGCCGTGCTATGTAGCCGGGCTCGATCTCGCCGGCGACGATCTGCTCGTTCACACGCGGCCTCATGCCTTTGACGGCTATCTCGCTTCACGAACCTCCCGTCTGAGACCGGAACAGCACCTTCGATTCGAGCGTACGGCCGATATGACCCGGGGGCCGGGACGCGAGCGACATGCAGGCAATATGGAGACGTATGCGGGTTGGTTCCGCGCCAATCGAGCAAGCTTCGAACGGGTCGGCCGTCTGGCTCCGACGTCGGTCGATACCGGCATGCGTACGGCCACGCTGGAGGAGCTGATCCGGGCAGTGTCTCGCGAAAAGGTGAGCGCGGCGACACACGACGACCATCCGGAGAGCGCAACCGCTTCGGCGGGAGGGCCCGGGGCTGGAGGTTCTCCCGCTGCCGGTGTGCGCCTGGGATCCGCGCAGGTCGTCGAGCGTTGGCGCAGCGAACTGATGGTCGGAGGGAGTGTGACCGAGCTCGCCCGTGAGCTGGCGCGTTGGATCGGGTGCGAAGTGAACCCGAAGAGCATCGACGAGCAGCTGCTGGCGATTCGAAGGACGGATGCAGATGTCCGACCGTGACCGCACACTACTGCGCCGGAACTGTGAGGCACTCGCGGCGGCCGGAGCTCCGGAGCTCGCGCTCGCAGTTCGCCGGGCGACTCCGGCCGCGGCGGTACGAGTCGCCGCCGCTCGTGACGGGTCTCCGGTGCCGGTGGTCAGCGATGGGGATCGCGATATATGGCTGCATTCGCGCTACTCACCTGAACGTGAAGCAGAGCGTGCATGCGACGCGGTCGCCGGGGGCGAGACGGTGGTGGCGCTCTCCCTCGCCGGTGGCTATCATCTTCACGCGCTTGTGGAGCGGCGGCATTGCATGCCGATTGTCGTCCTGCCGGAGGCGCCTGAGACGCTGGCGGTGACACTTCGTCAGATCGATCTGAGTACGCTGGTCGGCGCATCGGGGGTACGCATAATCGACGGGAGCGCGGCTGACCGGGCACTGCCTGCCATCGCATCCGGCTTCGTCCCCCTCTTCTCCACCGGCTTGTCGCTTCTCGCACCAGCCGGCGTATCGCGCGCCTTTCCCCGGCTGCACGCGAGCGCGACAGCCACGATTTCGCGAGCCAGAGAGATAATTGCTGATGATGTAACCGCACAGAAACGGTTCGGTCTGCTCTGGATGCGGAACATCGTCCTGAATCTCCCGATCGCATGTGCCACAGCACCCCCGCCGCGATTCAACCCGAAGGTGATCGTCGCCGGCGCAGGGCCGGGGCTTGAACGTTGGCTCGCGAAGCGCGATCACGACTGCGAGCGTGATGCGGATATCATCGCAACCGATACCGCCTGGCCGGCGCTCCGCCGCAGCGGTCACGCGGCGCGATTCGCCGTCTCGGTCGATCCATCGCCGTACACATATCACCATCTGCTGTGCGGCGGCTGCTCCGGGACGTGGTTACTGGACGTCGGTGCCGCCCCTGTTCTCTGGAGGGCGGCTTCCGCCGTCCGTGCGGTCCGCAACCGGCATCCGCTCGTATCGCTTTTCGAGTCGGAGCTCGCCCACCTCACGACGGTCGTCCGCGGCGGAGACGTTTCCGAGGTCGCCGTGGAAATCGCAGCTTCCAACGGAGCGACCGGAATTGTGCTCCGGGGAACCGACTACGGATACCCCGCCGCAAAGACTTACGCCCGCGGCACCTACGTCGCTACGCTGTTCGAGTCGGCGGCGACCAGACTGAATCCGATAGAAGCGCTCCACCTCCGCCTCGCTTTCCGTTCGGACCAGGCACATCGCGACGAGTTCGGAGTCATCCGCACTCCAGGTCTGTCGCGCTCGTACGACCGAATGCGATCCATTGCCTCGAGACTCGCCCCGGAGGTACGCGTTATCTTTCCCGAACAGGCGGAGAGCCCGCACGCGTGGTCGTCCTACGAAGGGAGTACGGCGCACGAAGAAGACGGGGTCGAGCGTGAGGGCCGCGATAGATCGAAGCAGCGCTGCCTCGAGAGAATGTCGGAAGTTCGCAGGCGGATGCTCGACCTGCGCTTCGCCGATCCGCCGTCGACCGCCGAGGAGTACTGGAAATCCCTGAGCCGTCGGGAGTACGAGCTTGTCGCCGCGCTGGTTCCCGCGGCCCTCGCAACGAAGGCACCTTCATGGGATTTGGCCCTGGAACAAGCGAGAATCCGTTTCGTCGAGGTAGCTTCAATCGTTCTGCAACGTGGCAAATCGGGGTAGTTTTCGCATATACTGGTATGTGATGGGAAAAACCGCACGCGTTACGCTCGTACTGGTAAGCATCGTGGTTTTCATCGGCATACCGCTGTTGATCGCCCTACGCA
>SLAN01000215.1 GCA_007126865.1 Spirochaetales bacterium
CTCGGGGTGCGGATCTTAGCTGAGGCGGCCCGGGTGGTGTTTTTATCTCCCGCCTACCGGGAAAAAGTGATCAACACCTATGTGCCTCAGGCTTTGCAAAAAAAGATCAGGGAGAAATCTCTTTGCCTCCCCAACGGGGTGGATCCTTTTTGGCACGCCCGGGGTGGAAAACCCAAACAATTCAAAAAAGACGAGGTACTGAAAGTGCTTTACGCTGGTGAGATCAACCGAAACAAAAATCCGCTGGCCACTGCCAAAGCGCTCAGCAAAGTCAAAGATGCGGGCCGGGAGGTTCTCTTTACAGTGGTGGGGCCGGTTACAAGACCCGACCTGGCCAAAAAACTCTCTTCCTATCCGTTTGTCAAGGTCAAAGAACCGGTGCCGAAGGAGGAACTTCTTACTCTTTACCGAAACCATCATTTGTATGTCATGCCCTCTTTCAGAGAAGCCTTCGGGCTAAGTTATGCAGAAGCTCTAAGCCAGGGACTGCCGGTTATATATTCAAAAGGACAGGGCTTTGACGGACAGTTCCGTGAAGGCGAGGTGGGGTTTTCGGTGGACCCTCGCCGCGAAACAACCATCCAAACGGCGATAGTAAAAGCGGTGGCGGATTATGAAGGACTATCTTCCCGCAGCCTTAAAAAAGCCCGTTGTTTCGATTGGGACCGCCTAGCCCGTGATTATGCCGACCTTTATCGCCGGATAGACGAAGAAAGGCAGGGGATCTCTTGTACATATTGATTGTCGCTCGCGGATATCCATCCTTTCGATATAAACTAAACGGCCTCTTTGAATACGACCAGGCCCGGGCGCTGGCTCGCGCGGGGCATAAAGTAGTGTATGCCGCGGTGGATCTGCGCTCAATTCGCCATCCCAGAAAATGGGGACGGGAAAGCTTAAGCAAAGACGGGGTTTGCGTGGAGGCTATGAATCTCCCGGCCGGGCGAATTGCCCCGCATTTTCTGCACGAAATCAACAAGAAAGCGCTTTTGCGTTTGTACCGGGGGATCGAAAAAAAATTCGGCCGCCCGGATGTGGTCCATGCGCATTTTATCCGCATGTCCTATGCGGCTTTAGAGCTCTGCGAAAAAGAAAACCTGCCTTTGGTGGGTACGGAGCATTTCTCGGCCTTTAACCAGGAAGATATTTCGGCCCGTATTCGAAATTGGGGACGTTACACCTATCCCCGGCTTGATCGGGTGATTGCCGTCAGCTCCCATTTAGCCACGAGTCTGCAGGAAAAATTTCTGATTGATCCTTTGGTGATTCCCAATGTAGTGGATACCGAGGTATTCTCTTTGGATAAAGAAGGGGATCGCAATGAAGAAGAGGGTACTTTCACTTTTATCTCCACCGGTAGATTAAGCGAAGAAAAGAGAATGGACTGGCTTATTCTCGCCTTTCACGAGGCCTTCGATGAAAAAGAACAGATGCGGCTGGTGATCTTCGGCGACGGGCCGCAAAAAGAGCGCTTGAAAAAGAAAATCGTTGATCTAGGCGAAAAAGACCGGATTTTCCTGCGAGGAGTGGCGGAGCGACAAGAAATTGCCGAAAAAATGAAAAAAAGCCAGGCCTTTGTGCTCGCTTCCAGAGGCGAGACCTTTGGACTGGCCTATATTGAGGCCCTCGCGGCGGGACTGCCGGTGATTGCCTCCCGATGCGGCGGCCCGGAGGATTTCATTCATGAACAAAACGGGATCATTTTAAAGGACGATACGCCCCGGGCTTTAAAAGAGGCCCTGTTTGACATGGCCAACAACATAGGACGCTATGACCGGGAGGCGATCTCCAGGGAGGTAAGCGACAAGTTCTCCTCCGGTGCGATTGCCGCTCAATTGGGCGAAGTCTACGCTCAAGTGGTTGCCGAGCACAAAGCTCAAAAAGCTCCTTATTAAAGGCGGGGATCGTAGGTGACAAGCCGTACATACCAAGAAGAAACCAAATCAACACAAAAAGACAACCGGCGCCGCCTGTGGCTGGTATTTTTTTTCGCCGGGGCGGTTTTGACCCCGGCCCTGCGCTTTGGCTCCCTGCCCGGGCTGCGAGTGGAGCAGGGAGTCCTTTTGGTTTGGTGGGCGGCTGCGGGGATCGGCTGGCTCTTGCAACAAAAGCCGAAAGTACGCATCCCTTTCCAGGCGGTCATGTTGGCGGGGTTTGGTTTGATCGTCCTTTTGTCGATGTTTTTTGGGTACCGGGCAGGAGTGCCGCTGGTTTTAGCGGATGTCTATGAGATGGGGCGAATGGGAATCTACGCTCTTGTGTTGGTGATGGGCAGCACGCTTATGTCTACTCAACAAGATAAGGACGCCGCGCTTTCGGTTCTTTCGTTTTGTTTGATGATCGGGGCGTTTATCGCGCTCAGCCAGCATGGCGACCCACTGGGGATCAATGCCGCGTATCTTCCCTATACGGCCCCGACCCAATACGAAGCGCTTATGCGGGGGTATCCCTGGCCGCGGGTGGTGGGGATGACCACCAACCCCAATCGTTATGCTTACCTGGCCGGGATCGGGGCGGTGCTGGGGGCGATGTTGTTTGTCGAAAAAAAAAGGGGCTGGTATCTTTTATCGGCGGGCCTTTGTTTTGCCACCCTTTGGCTTACCCGTTCCCGGACGGGCTTGATTTTCTGGCTGGTATTGGCTGCTTTGGTATGGGTTTTTTTTCTGTATGCGTATGCGAAAGAAAAGAAAGCTGCGATGATTTACATCGGAGGCGGGGCTCTTTTGGGGGGACTGCTGCTTTTAGGCGGCGTTTTTTTGCTGCTGCGCTGGCTTCCACAGGATATGACCTGGCGCTTTTGGGAGCTGTTTGATTTAGGAGCGAGTCGCTCCTGGCAGCTTCGGCTTACCGCCTGGCGGCAGCTGCTGTCAGGTCTTAACGATCAGCTTATCTTTGGGATCGGGCCTAGCAAAGGCGTGGAACTTGGTATTTTTGTGGATAATGAATGGCTGCTTTTGATCAAGCGCTATGGCCTGGTGGGTCTTTTTTCGTTTATGGCGGTCTTTTCTCTGCCGGCTCTGCAAAGCCGACCGCGCCACCCCCGAAGTACAGCCGTGCTGCTGTATCGGGCACTTTTGATCGCGACCGGGGTCTTTATGATGGCGACGACGCCTTTTCATTCCTATCAAATCATGTCGGTGGTGATGATGCTGATCGCAGCCGGTTTGTCTGATCCTAGATAAAAGCGGGTGAAGCCAGCCGTCAAAGAAGGTTTCGGGATTTGTATGCAGACAGCCTGCAGGCAGAAAGAAGCCGATGATGTCGAAAAAAGTCCAAAGGAAAAACCGCCCTCAACAGGAATCCGGCGGTTTTTCAAGAAGTATTCGAAAATGCAAGCACCACAAGTCAGCCCGGGTGTCAGCGAAGGAGGTTATGAAATGAAAGTGCCCTTTTCCCCGCCGGATGTAGGGGAGGAAGAGATCAAGGCGGTTACAGAAGTTCTTCGCTCCGGCTGGATTACCACCGGAGCAAAAACC
>SLAN01000025.1 GCA_007126865.1 Spirochaetales bacterium
CACCGCTGCGGCCGCGATACCCCACCCTCCCGGAATGAGCTCGAAATAGTAAAGAAAGATGGCCGGTATGAGCGCGTAGGTGAGGTAGTCAATCACCTTATCGAGTACTGCTCCGTCGACATGTGGAAGTTTTTCGCTTATCCGGAAATGGCGGGCCATCGGACCGTCAAGACCGTCCACGACCATGGCAACACCGAGCCACAGCAGGGCGCCCGACGGATCGCCGTGCAGGATGGCGCGCAAGGCCATGAAACCGAGTACGACTCCGAGTGAAGTGAAGGAATGCACTCCGGCAGCCACAAGCTTCTCGGAGCGTAACGTGTGATTCAAGCTGCCTCTCCCGATTGAGTCTGCCGATAACCCGGATTGCTCTGAAGACGCTTGTCTACCGACAGGCGGCGTGCCTTTCGTGCGCCGCGATTTCTTATCGCGGCGTCGAAGTCGGAATCGCCGTTTACGGGCTTTGGGCGCTACTGGATTTGAACCAGTGACCTCTTGCATGTCAAGCAAGCACTCTAACCAACTGAGCTAAGCGCCCGAAATCGATATCGTACACTCTCACGACGTCCCTATGCGTTGAGTGACATCACAATTCGTTCAAGCACCTTTTTGCGATCCAGGGGCTTGACGATGTAATTCTTTGCTCCCATTAGCAAGGACTTCTTCACAAGATCCTGCTTGCCGAGAGCACTGATCATTACTACACATGCATTCTTGTCGAATTCGATGATTTTTTCAAGTGCCGTGACGCCGTCCATCGTCGGCATGGTGATATCCATGGTAACGAGGTCGACGTTCGGAAATAGCTCCTTGTACTTTTCGACCCCTTCGTCTCCATCGGCGGCGGTCCCGACGACTTCAAAACCTTCGGAGGAAAGAATCTGGCTGATTTGCTTTGTAACGAACATCGAGTCGTCGACGATGAGAACCCGATACGGCTCGCCGGGAGCTTTTAGTCCGATCTGTTCTCGTTCATTTATGGCCGGGAAGTCCTGCTTTGCCTTCATTGACGGATTCCTCTCATGATGCTGACAGGATCATGTCCGCTCGCGGATGGCAACATTGATCTCGATTTTGCCTTGCGGAATCTCCATCGGCACTATCAGCGCCTCTACTCCGGGGTCGCTGACCTCCATATTGTCTCCGGTGAATATCGCGGGCGGGGTCAGGTCAAACTTGAAACCGAGATTGTGCAGCTTCGTCACGGCTTGACCGGTAATCATATTTGCGAGCTCGGTGATCGTCGCTCGTCCCATGTCGTTCAGCGAGTCGATCTGATCCATATCCATCGATTTGAGCATGTCGTTCGCGACGTTGAGAGCCGACTCTCTGCTCATATCGAAAAGAACGCGACCTTCCACGTCGCCGGCAAGTCCGACGATGGCCGCGACTCCGAGGACCGGGATCGACGACGATTTCAGGTAGAGCTCACCGCGCTTGACTTCGACGTTCAACACTTCCCGAATGACGCTATAGGCAGATTCCACAAATGGGTTGATGTATTCGACACGCATTACACTGAAGTTCCTTTCCTGTTTGTTTTCACTCTACTTTTCGGTAGACTCCGTTGGGCGCCTGCTCCACCGGCTCCCATATCTCGGGAACCGGCATATGCTCGTTTTCACCGAGTACGACAATGGCTCCTGGTTTTGCTTTTTCGCCGATTCTCTCGATAACGGCTTGTTGGTCGTCTACCGGCATGAACGAGAGAACATCCCGTACAACGATGAGATCCATTTCGGGCACCGCGCTCGGATTCGTTACATCATGATATTCGAAAACGATCAGATCGCGTATCTCCTGACTGAAGCTGTACCCATTTCTCCCGGCCACAATGTAGCGTTTGAATGACTCCGGAACGACGCCGGCAGAAAAGACGAGGTTCGGGGCCGTAGAAACACTTAGTAAGTCGTTGTCGTTCGCCCAGATCTTGAGCCGGGTCTCCGGTAGCGCGTCCCGCAGCGTGAGCGCGAGGCTGTAGGTCTCGAATCCCTTTCCGCAACCGATATTCCACGCGGTAAAAGCGGAGGGATGCTCGGCAGCCGGCAGGATCGAGGCGAAGCGACGCACGTACTGTTCGCTCCAGAACGCGTTCGTCGACGGCGAGTAAAACGGCTCGAGGAACATCTCGGCGTCTTCGGTTGAGGCCAGTTGTACATCCCTGTTCGCAGATTCGCGTTCCTTTCTCCAATCCTCGAAACGTCGAATCAGCCACTGGCGGTTCACTTCACTCGCATAGAACCCTGCGAAGGTTGCAAGCGTTTCGCGAACGAACTCGAAGTCGATCTGTCGCTCGTCTCCGCTCGCCCGGGACTGCGTCACCGCGTCGGGTTCCGCAGCATGCGCCGGAAACCCTTCGTCGAATTGCCCCACCCGTCGCGTGTCGCGTTCGAAGTGGTCGGAGTCAGGGCGCTGCGATACGCCGCCGTCACGGTCGAATATCCGTTCGACATCGAGTATGATATAGAGTCTGTTCTCGTGCTCGACTACCCCACTAATGTACTTCAAATTGATGTCGGCGAAGATCGGATGGGGCGGCTGGATAGCGCGACGGGAAATGCCGACGACGCGCGCGACATTGTCGACGATTACGCCGAGCATGTGGTCTTCCATCCGGATTATGAGCCCGTCCTCCGGCTGATCGTCGTCCTTCTGTTCAGCCGGCAGGTTGAACATCAATCTCAGGTCGATAATCGAGATAATGTCGCCTCGAAGATTGTACACACCCCGCACGAACGGAGGTGCATTGGGAACGTAGGTGAAGGTGTGAAACTTCGCAATCTCCTTCACGTTCATTATGTCGATACCGTAATCTTTCCCGCCGAGCGAAAACGTTACCATCTTGTAATCGACAGTCTCGGTATGATCCTCGACACCACGTCCGGAATCTCGAGAAGCCACAGTTCGTTCGATCGCCGCTCCGTGGACTCGACCGTACGATCTGGTGGTTGTATCTTCGCTGCTCATCGGTGAATCATCCCTTCGCTTTCAGCGATGCGTCCGAATCGGCGTCTCACGATGCCGTCGCTGTTCGCGTTCGCGCTGCAATCCGAGATCCAGCAGCTGGCTTACGTCGATAATCAAGCTTACCGTTCCGTCGCCCGTGATATTCGCCCCGGCAATACCGGGTACGTTTGTATAGTGGTCTCGCAGCGGTTTTATGACAACGTCTTCCTCTCCGATCAGCTCGTCAACGATCAGGCCCATCTTCCGGTCGCCGCTGCCCACTACAACCACGAAGTGGTACTCTTTCGCTTCTTCAGAGGATATCCGAAACAGCTGATTCAATCGAACCAGGCTTACGACGTCCTCGCGCACGTTGATGACCTCGTAGTTGTCGATGAGCTTTATATCGGACGGACGGATCCTGTGGCTTTCGAGCACGCTCGTGATCGGAATGGCGTAAAGCTCCTTACCAACGCGCACGCGG
>SLAN01000337.1 GCA_007126865.1 Spirochaetales bacterium
ATATCGGTGCTGTTCCGCACTGTAAGGTGGATGATTCTGACCGACTTCGAGGTACCACCCGAGGAGATGACCATGTCGTTCAGAGCGGTAAACTCGCCTGTTCGCTGTCCCGAGCGTTCCACCGTTACCGACAACAGCATCCGATTGCTGATCGACAATGCCCCATCGCACCACGATCGGAGGGCCGTCTTCCACTGCTCGGGGGAAACCTCGGTGATAAATCCGAATCGACCGAGGTTGATCGGCAGAATCGGAACGCCGGCGGGAGCAAGCAAACGGGCACAGAAGAGGACCGTCCCGTCGCCCCCGAGGCAGATGGCCAGGTCGAACTCTTCAACAGGCAGTTTCGATGCTTGCCCCTGAAAGGCGAACACGGTGACGGATACTCCGGATTCTTCCAGAAACGATCGTATCTCATCGCACAGCGGGCCTGCGACCTTCTTGTCGAGATTTGCGACAAGGAGTACCCGCCGCAGCGAATGTGTGTTGGTCTGAGCGTCGACAGTACCGGTAGCCATTATACGATGGACCACTATAGCTTCCGCGTATCTCGATGTAAACGGGTCAATACAAGCGGGTCAATACAAGCGCAATCCGGTCCCTTCCGCGGATTCCCGATACTCAGCATACCGGATTACTTCCGGACGGTACTCGAAATGGATCGGATCAAAACCGACCCACTTTCCGCCCCACACGAAATCGTGCCGCTCGAATGCATCGACAATCGGCTGCGGTACGGTGAATCGCAGCTGCAACGGGAGTGACCACCACTCCACCACCCCGGACTGCTGCGCCCATCTCCAGTATCCGAACCCGCCGCGCCAGTTTCTCGGCAACAGATCGACCGCAGCGCCGTACGAGTGGAAGCTCCGGGAGGCCGAGCCGAATATGTCGCGCCAGTAGAAGCCGCTGACCTGTCGAATATTCCGTACAAACGCAGCGACGCTCTCATCGTCGGAGGCGGCGTCGTAGATGTCGGCTTCAACCCTTTGCAGCGGTTCGATCAGCATCGGATGTACTCGCGTTCCGTAACCGAGAAAGGTGGTTCGCTCCATAGCGCGGTCTGCTTCCTGCAGTGACGTTACGCCGTACAACGCCTCGTAAAACGCCTGATGTCGTCCTCGCTCGATCCACACATTGTCACCGGGCCCGTCGCCGGCGTAGCGCATGCGCATCATCTCCACGAACTCTTCATCGTAGTCGGGAACTTCGTGCTCGCCGAGACGGTAATCGTAGAATCGAATCGAGGAATACTCCTCGGTGTCGGTTCGTTCCTCTTCGGGAAGCAATCGACCGTCGGACCACCCGAACCACTGCTCGCCGATTCTAAGCGACCACTCACCATTCCGTACCGCTCGCTCCGAGATTCGACCGGAGTACGCCTCGTAGAGCCAGCCGGTGGCAAGCGCGCCGACCGTCGGCGAATCGATCTCCGCCGGGTCCATCGGCCGCGAGTGATCGAATGAGGGGTTGGATTGCACCTCCCCCTCGCCGGCGTTGGCGAGCGCCGGCACGGTTTCGATCGGATAGCCGACGCCATGAGCAGCCGTACGAATCATCGCCAGCGCGGCAATGAATGTGAGAAAGGCGGCAACAGCAAGGTTAACGCGCTCAGGCATCCTCTACTCCCGAACTCGATAGCGGCAATATCAACCACGCTACGGAAGTGTCGACAGCACGCGTGAGATCCGCTCGACGTCGCCTTTCGTCAACGTCGGATACAGCGGAAAGAGAACGCAGCGCAGCAGTAGCGCCGAAGCGTTGGGAAATGCCTCGGCGGTGCAGGCGTCCCACGAATCGGCTATTGCCATTACAGACTCCGCGAACGCCCATACGACCTCTACATCCTTCTTTCGCGCGTAGCCGATAACATCCTTTGCCGCCCCATCGAGCAGTACCGGAAATGCAAAAGGGACACTCGATTCCGATCCGGCCAGACTCCGATGCCGGCCTCGCATCGCCGAGCGACGGAAGAGGTCCGCCACCTCACGCCGGCGGGCAATGTAGCTGTCGAGCGACCGGATCTGCGCGAGGCCGAGGGCCGCGTTCATGTCGGGCAGCAGCGCAGTCGGTCTCAACACTTCGACCGCCTTCTTCAGGGCCGAACGTTCGGCGCGTCCACGCGCAACGACCGCCGCCCCGCCGCCGGTCGTAAAAACGGCCTCCGGCTCCAGGCTCAGAATCGTGTAGCGCCCGATCGTACCGATGGTGGGCGAATTCTCCCCAGCCCCCAATCCGTGGGAGGCATCTTCCACGATCGGAGTCTCCAACTGTACGAATCGATCGAGGGAGTCCGCTGCTCCGAGCGGACAGTCGAGCAGTATTGCCTTCGGAGACGCATCGCCGACCATTCGCTCTGCCATGTCGATATCCAGCATTCCGGTCGATTGATCCACCTCGCAGAATACCGGCTCGATTCCCCTCGCACGAAGGACGTCCGCGTACACCGCAGGCGCCAACGGGGAAATCAGCAGCTTGTCTCCGGACCCGAGACCGAGCGAATCGAATGCCAATGTGATGGCACGCTCATACTCACGAACCGCGATCGCCGATGCGCCGTCCAGGCGCCGAGCGAGCTCGGAGGTGAACTCATCGAGACGCACGCCGGGACCGAGCTGATCGCTGACCATGCAGGTGAGTACCGAGTTCATGTCTTTCCGGCGGATGGAAGGCCTGGTGACTGATATTGCCATTCTCGACTACACGTTCATGCGACCGATGGCTTCAAGCTCTCGCACGTTGAAAAGCCTCCGGGTATTGAGAATGATGAGGTAGTGATCATCACGGTGGACAACGCCTTCGATATACTCCGCTCCGATTCCCGAAATCATCTCCGGCGGTCTCTGGATCGCATTCCGTTCCACGGTGACGACACGTTCCACCTTGTCGATCATGACCGCGAGCAGCATGTCATCGAGCCGGATAATGACGAATCCGCTCAACAGCTCATCGCCTTCTTCCAACTGTGCCTTCTGGATATGGAATCGCCGGTGCAGATTGATCACCGGGATAATATCGCCGCGTAGATTGAAAATGCCTTCGACGTATACCGGAGCGTTCGGCACCGGTCGTACGTCTTCGACTTTCACGATGCCCTCGACTTCCATGATATCTATGCCGTACTGCTCGGCGCCGAGCTGAAACGTGACGAGCTGCAGCTGATCGGCCATGCTTCCTCCGTACCTCGGCATACTAAATGCCCGGCCATCCCCGCGCAAGCCCGGAGCGCGCCGGAACACAGCGGTCTACATCGACCGCCAGAACTTGAAGTGGCGCTTCTCGATCTCGGTAAGCGGCGGCATCGGGAAGAACCGGCTCTCGCTCTGTGAAGCGAACATGAATCCGTGTCGGATAAGCTTATACGAGATCTCGTCGAGCGAGCTGTCGACACAGAGACCTTTCGTGTGCTTATCCGGATATCGCCGTACCTCGTTAAACGCATCGCGCAGCGAGGAGGGATGTATG